>JBARKD010000174.1:0-31663 GCA_049800615.1 Acidobacteriaceae bacterium
TGTCCATTTTGTGCGTCGGGCGGCGGTCCCGCCTGACCCCAGTCACCCTGCTGTCCCGGAGCCTGCGCTTGTGATGTCTGTTGGGCAGATGCAACCAAAACCGGAGCCAGCGCAATGCTAGCGCCCAGCGTTCCGGTGAATACCCACTGCCAGTGGCTTTTCTTTCTCCAATCCATTTCTTTTAACCCCCCTGCCCAGGCCAGACGCCCGATCAACCAACCTGGACATACTCATAGACGGCAATCCGCATACTCCGTCATAAGTCTGAACACTGTTTTACGGGAAAAGTTACCCCGGCGTCTGTCCCTTTCGCTGATTCCCTATCCTTGGTAACGTCCGCTCTGTCGAAAACCATCGGCTCTCGCCCAGACTCTGAAAGCCCCGCCCCTTCACGCCCAAAAGACCCAGGGAAATGTCGGGCCGATCAACGACCGTTCTGCGGCTCTTCCGCGGCTTCCCCTTTTCAGAGGCCATGCCGCCATGTTAGACATGCTTTTATGCCCACCACTACAGAGCGTCGCCTCCACCTAAGTCAGACGGCCCCCAGCATCATTCAATCGGAAATTCGCTCCATGACGGTGGAATGCGATGCGGTTGGCGGGATAAACCTCGCTCAGGGCGTCTGCGACACCCCGCTGCCGGCGCCCGTCCTGGAGGCAGCCATCCAGGCGATCCAGGATGGTTACAACATCTACACCCGTTTGGATGGCGTTGCCGTGCTGCGCCAGGCCATCGCCGATAAACTCGCCCGCCACAACGGGATGAATGTCGACCCCGAGAAGGAAGTCCTGGTCACTTCAGGAGCCACGGGAGGGATGTATTCTGCCTGCCTGGCGCTGTTCGATCCCGGCGATCAGGTCATTTTGTTCGAGCCCTTTTACGGCTACCACTACAGCACTCTGCGCTCTATTCGCGTTGAGCCGATCCTGGTACCCATGGAACCAGGGACCTGGGAGATCGACTTTGACCGGCTTCGCTCCGCCGTCACTCCACGCACCCGCGCCATCGTCGTCAACAGCCCCGGCAACCCCTGCGGCAAGGTGTTCAGCCGCGCCGAGCTGGAGGCCGTCGCTGCCTTAGCTATCGAACATGACCTGTTCGTGCTCACGGACGAGATTTACGAGTATTTCGTGTATGAGGGGCAAAAGCACATCAGCCCGGCAACCATTCCTGGCATGGCGGAACGAACCATCTCGATTTCCGGCTTCTCCAAAACCTTCAGCATGACCGGATGGCGCCAGGGCTACCTCATTGCCAGCAGCAAGTGGATGCCCGCCATCGGCTACTTTCATGATCTGGGCTACGTCTGCGCCCCTTCACCCTTCCAGTACGCGGCTGCAGCCGGGCTTCGCCTCTTGCCGGACAGCTATTACCAGGATCTTGCCAGCGAGTACCAACAGAAGCGGGACAAGATCTGTGACGCCCTGGCGGCTGCCGGCCTTACCCCGGCAATTCCCGCCGGCGCCTATTACGTGTTGGCAGATGCCAGCCGCATTGAGGGGGACCAGGCCAGCGTCAAGGCGCGCAACCTGCTCCGGGCCACCGGCGTTGGCGCTGTCGCCGGATCCGCCTTCTACGGCGCCGGCGGCGGAGAAAACATGCTCCGCTACTGCTTTGCCAAACAGGACGCAGATCTCGACCGGGCATGTACGGCTCTGCGCAACTTCGGAGTCTGAGCAAAATCGGTTGCGGCAGGTTAAAACCGCTCCCCTCCTACCGGGCTCACGGCCGGGAACCCTCCTCGCCGGTCATTAGTTTTGTAGCTTTGTAGTGTGGCCAGCTCGCTCGTAACTGATTGAAAATACGTGGAATTCCAGCCTATGCCCGGGCTTGCCTCCCTCGCCGCTTGATTTCTGCAGCAACCTGCAAATCTGCTTGAATCCCATTGGTGACTCCCTGCATCAGATAGCTTGACAACAGAACACTCAAGTGCGAGGCTAAGAACCACAATCTCGCACATGAGGACTGTGCATGCAGGAGCATCGAATCGATGGCAAAGATTATAGGTATTGATTTAGGCACCACAAACTCCGTGGTGGCAGTGATGGAGGGCGGTGAGCCAAAGGTTATCCCCAATGAAGAGGGAGGCCGGACCACGCCGTCCGTTGTCGGTTTCACCAAGAGTGGCGAGAGGCTGGTAGGCCAGGTGGCAAAACGCCAGGCGATTACCAACCCGGAAAACACGGTTTATTCGGTCAAGCGCTTCATGGGCCGCCGAGCCAATGAAGTCAGCGATGAAATGAAGATGGTCCCCTACAAGGTCAAGCCTCAGGGTGACCATGTGGTCATCGTGGCTCAGGGTAAGGACTACACCCCGCCCGAAGTCTCAGCCATGATTCTGCAGAAACTGAAGAAGGCTGCGGAAGACTATCTCGGCACGACGGTGACGGAAGCCGTGATCACTGTGCCGGCGTATTTCAATGACGCCCAGCGCCAGGCGACCAAAGACGCGGGCAAGATTGCAGGTTTGGACGTAAAGCGCATTGTCAACGAGCCCACCGCGGCCGCTCTGGCATATGGGCTGGATAAGAAAAAGGACGAGACGATCATCGTCTACGACTTCGGCGGCGGAACGTTTGACGTCTCCGTGCTCGAGGTCGGCGAAGGCGTGATCGAAGTTAAGGCGACCAATGGGGATACCCATCTGGGCGGCGACAACATCGACCAACGCATCGTGGACTGGCTGATCGATGAGTTCAAGAAGGACGAGCAGCTGGATCTGCGGGCAAAGGGCAACGAAATGGCCCTGCAGCGCTTGAAGGATGCTGCAGAAAAGGCAAAGATCGAGCTTTCGACGACGCTCGAGACCGAGATCAACCTGCCCTTCATCACCGCGGACGCAACCGGGCCCAAGCATCTGGTTAAGAAATTGACCCGATCCAAGCTCGAGCAGTTGGTGGAGGACCTGGTGCAGCGCTCGGTTGAGCCCTGCAAGAAGGCCATGGCCGATGCTCAGATCGACACCAGCAAGATCGACGAAGTCGTTCTGGTCGGTGGCCAGACGC
The DNA here is from genome assembly GCA_049800615.1 of Acidobacteriaceae bacterium. Lineage (GTDB taxonomy): Bacteria > Acidobacteriota > Terriglobia > Terriglobales > Acidobacteriaceae > PALSA-350. Next base: position 3,006 of record JBARKD010000174.1, read on the forward strand.
GTATGCCGCGTATTCAGCAGCTGGTCAAAGAGCTGTTCGGCAAAGAGCCTCACAAGGGAGTAAACCCTGACGAAGTCGTCGCGATTGGCGCGGCCGTTCAGGCGGGGGTACTGGCGGGCGAAGTTACGGATCTGTTGTTGCTTGACGTGACGCCGTTGACCCTGGCCATAGAGACGCTGGGCGGAGTGGCGACCAAGATGATCGGACGCAACACCACCATCCCGACGAAGAAAACGGAAACGTTTTCAACCGCGGCCGACAGCCAGACGGAAGTTGAGATCCATGTGCTGCAGGGCGAACGGCCCATGGCAGCGCAGAACCGGACCCTGGGCAAGTTCAAGCTGAGCGGAATTCCTCCGGCTCCGCGTGGGGTGCCTCAGGTGGAAGTGACTTTCGACATCGACGCCAACGGCATCCTGAACGTGACTGCAAAAGACACAGCCACGGGCAAGGACCAAAAGATCACCATTACTTCTTCTTCGGGTCTCAGCAAGGAAGAAGTGGATCGGATGGCCAAAGAGGCCGAGGCGCACGCCGGCGAGGACCAGGAGAAACGAGATGAGGTAGAAGCGCGGAACTCACTCGATAGCATGGTCTACAACACGGAGAAGATGCTGAAAGACGGCGGCGACAAGGTTTCCGGCAGCGACAAGAGCGATGTCGAGTCAGCGCTGGCAGAGGCGAAAACCACTCTCCAGGGCAGCTCGAGCGCGCCTGAACTGAATGCCGCGAAAGAGAAACTGACCGCGGCTTCTCACAAGCTGGCCGAGGCCATGTACAAGGCAAACGCCGCGGGAGCTTCCGCTCCGAGCGACGCAGCCGCTGACGCCCCTGCGGGAGAAAAGAAGGACGAAGGCGTGATCGACGCCGAATACGTCGACGTCGCAGACAAAAAGTAAGACTGAAACACGTAGCCTGGCTTGGGGCGCTCAACCGCCGGAGCGCCCCAAGCTTTATCTCGGGAAGGTGGGAGTCAAGCAATGAATGACACAATGTGGAAATTCGAACAGCTGAGAGCGGGGCAGGTCTATAACCAGCTCATGTTTAACACTCGGGAAGAGGCAGAGAGCTTCGCTGCGCAGATGGCCCAGGCAGCACCCGATTTATTCTGCCGCATTGAGCCGGTTGAAGCCCGGTCATGGTGGAACTGAAGTAAGTCCGGGTCGCCAGATGGCGACCCTAATCATTTGGAGCGCAGGGACAGAAGCAAGCAAACATGGCGACACCACCAACCAAAGATTATTACGCCGTTCTGGGAGTGAAGAAGGCGGCGACTGCGGAGGAAATCCGCAAAGCTTTCCGCAAGCTTGCGCGCAGACACCACCCCGACGTGAACCCCGGAGACAAGAAAGCGGAAGAGCGATTCAAGGAAATTTCGGAAGCCAATGACATCCTGAGCGATGAGAAAAAGCGCAAGGTCTACGACGCGCTGGGCTATTATTCCGACCAAATCGACCCGGCTGCCGCGGAGGCAGCAGCACGCGGGGGCTATGCCGGTTTTGCGGGGGGAACACCAGGTTCAAGCCGGTCGAGCGGCGGCCAAGGTGTACCTTTCGACTTTGGCGGTTTTGATTTTTCCGATTACGCCGCGAACAACACAGGCCCAGCCCCGGGCGGATCCACCAGCTCCGGCTCATGGGGTGGATTCCGAGACATTTTCTCCAGCGTATTTTCACAGGGAAACAAACAGCACCAGGGCCCGCAGCCTGGAACCGATCTGGAATACCAGGTCACGGTTGATTTCTGGACAGCAATCCGTGGCGGAATAGCTCGCATACAGGTGATGCGGCAGGAAGCTTGCCCAACCTGCAAAGGAAAGCCCACGGGCGGTGGCGGCCCATGTCCGGAATGTCAGGGGACGGGGCAGGTTACCCAAATGGGCGGGCGCATGAAATTCAAGATCGCTTGCCCGCGCTGCGGCGGCACCGGCAGGCTTGAAAGTGAATGCTCGACTTGCGGCGGTGAAGGAACGGTGACACGCAGCGAGACGGTTGAGGTTCGCATCAAGCCCGGCACTCGAGATGGCCAGCGGATTCGGCTCGCGGGCAAGGGCAATGCGGGGACCGTTGGGGGCGCGGCCGGTGATCTTTACCTGATCATCAAGATTGACAACCATCCCGTCTTTTCACGGTCGGGTGACGACATTCAGGTCAAGGTTCCGGTCACCGTGCCGGAAGCAGCTCTGGGAGCCAAGATTGAGGTGCCAACCATCGATGGCCGCGCCCAATTGAAGATCCCGCCGGGAACGCAAAGCGGGCAGAAGCTGCGTTTGCGGGGAAAAGGAGTTCCGTCCGCAACCCACGAAGGGGCACGGGGCGATGAGATCGTCACCGTGGAGATTGTGGTCCCGCACCTTCGCGATGAGCGGTCGAAAGAAATTCTGCGGGAATTTGCCAAGTTGAATCCAGACGACCCCAGAGAGCCGATTCTCGCAGGAGTTTGAAGAGGCGCGTGAAAGAAAATGCCGACAAAACGTAAATCCAAAGGAGCATACATGATCTCGGCAGTCGCCGAGATGTATGAGATCCACCCGCAGACACTGCGGCTCTATGAGCGGGAAGGGCTGCTGCAGCCTTCCCGCACTGTCGGCAACACTCGTCTCTACACCGATGACGACCTGGAACGGCTGGAATTCATTCTCAACCTGGCCCGCGAACTTGGCGTCAACATCGCCGGTATCGCCATCATTCTGCAGATGCGGGAGCGCATGGAGGAAATGAACCGCCAGATGCAGTCTTTTGTCGATTACGTGCGCACCGAGATGCTGTCTAAAATGCAGCCGGGCATGCCCGCGAGCGAAGGCGCGATCGTCACCCTGCGGCGGCCCGCGGTCGCCCCCGAGCAGCCGGTACGCAAGCGGTAAACCCATCCGGAAAGGGACGCTGCCCCACGCGCCGTAAGAGCCGTAAGAGCCGTAAGTGCCTATGCTTCCAGCCCGTTGGTACGGTGGTTACCCGTGGGGGAAGGGAAAAAAAGGCAGCCGCCAGACCCTCCGCGAATGCCATTCTTTCTTCTGTGATCCGTTCCGCCGTGAAGTGTACTCTAATTAGGATTGGCTGCCCGCATGATGATGTTTCTGCTTGTTCTTGGCAGTATCGGGATCTTTACGTCGACCATGTACACGCTGCTGGTGACCATGGGCAGGCTGCGCTTTGTCCGGCGGCGCAAGCTCTGCCCGGCCTTTGCTCCCCCGGTAAGCCTGCTCAAGCCGCTCCACGGTTGGGAACCGGACCTCGAAGCTCGGCTTGAGACCTTTTTCCAGCAGGACTACCCGGTTTACGAAATTCTCTTTTGCGCCCGCAGCGATCAGGACGCAGGGTTACGCATCGCCCGCGAGGTTGCCGCGCGCTACCCGAAGATTCGCTCCAAGTTCCTTTGCAGCGGCAATTCTCCGTATCCCAATGCCAAGGTGTGGTCGCTCGAGCGCATGCAAAGTGAAGCGGCGTACCGCTTCTTTGTGATCAGTGACAGCGACGTTTCTGTCACACCCGGCTATCTGTGTGCCGTTGTGTCCCCCTTTGCCGATAACGAAGTAGGGCTGGTGACTTGCCTTTATCGCGGCGTGGGACGCAGTTTCTGGTCCAAATTGGAAGCCGTAGGCATGTCGATTGAAATGTCGGCCGGAGTCCTGGTAGCCGAGATGCTGGAAGGCATGAAGTTCGCCCTGGGGCCGACCATGGTGGTACGTCGTGACACCCTGGAGGCAGCGGGCGGTTTTCGTACTTTAGGCCCTTATCATGCCGATGACTTCATGTTGGGGAATATGATCGCCGCCGGAGAAAAACGCGTCGTTCTTTCCACCCACGTCATTGAACACCACGTCCTGAATTCCTCATTTGTCCCCTCCATGTTGCATCAGATCCGATGGATGCAAAGCACTCGATTTTCCCGTCCCAAGGGGCATTTCGGGACTGCTCTCACTTTCAGCATGCCGTACGGCTTGCTCGCTGCAGGCAGTTGCGTAGCACTGCATCGTCCCTTGCTGGGTGGCTTGCTGTTGTTGTGGAGTTTGTTGACGCGCGTTGTCTTAAGCGCCGCGGTCGGCAGCGCGGTTGCCGAGTCGCCGCTCTGGCGCAGCATCCTGCTCTATCCCCTTCGCGACTTGCTGGGCTTTTGCTACTGGGCGGCAAGCTATCTGAGTAACCAGGTGCGGTGGCGTGGAGAGGTTTACAACCTGCTGCAGGACGGGGTCATGAGAAATGATTCCCGGGACGCCGAGCAGGAGCCTCAAGCGATCCTCACCGCCTAGGCCGTCAGCACAGCGCAGGCACTCCTAGAAATTGAGAGCAATGGTTGGGACAGAGGGAACAGCAGGTCCCTCCACTTCGCTACGCTCCGGTCGGGATGACAATTCGCGGTTAGCACCCGCGCTTAGAAAGCAAGCCTACCCTTTGTCATTCCGAGCGAAGCCGAGGAATCTGCAGTTGTCCCAATCCCCCACAGAATTGTCATCCCGACCGAAGTGGAGGGACCTGCTGTTTGCCCATCCAACCGTTGGCTCTCAATTGAGAAGCAAGCCTCCCCTTTGTCATTCCGAGCGAAGCCGAGGAATCTGCAGTTATCCCAAATCCCCCCACTGCTCTCGACCTGACCCCCTAAATCCCTCACAGCGGTCGATCCGTATACAGTGCCTTGTCAGAGAGTTCCTGCAACAGGTGCGCCCGGTCTCCGAGGAGTTCGGCGACGTGGGCCCGCGCGTCTCCCGGCACGAACAGAAACCTGCGCGGACCCGTTCCCCAAAGCTTGGTCAAGTCCGCATCGCTGATCAGTATCCGGGGCGCATCCGGATAGTTCGATCCCCAAAGCACTGAGCTCAGCCTGCCGTTGACCAGCAGCGCCGGCCGCTGCGTGTAAAACAAAAGTGAAGATCCGTTGGCAACATCGCCGTAGATGATCAACGTCGCGTCCGTCGAGTGCGGCGAGATGCGATTGATCGCGTCCGCCATGGGGCGCGACGAAAGCATCGGCTCAAAGCGAACCAGCGCGATGTGTGCCGCAATCAGGAAAACAGCCGAAGTAAAAGCCAGGCTGACCGTGGCTTCGAAATCGTGACGCCGGCGGCGCAGCATCCACGCCGTGGCAGGGCCTAAGAGGAATCCCGCGGCGGCGAGACCCGCCGGCAGCCGCAGAGCCGCGAACGATGGGCCGGTGAGATCGAATAAGTGCGCCATCGAGAGCGTGTACCCGGCAACGTCCCTATGTGCCAGAAGAGTTCCGATGTCGCTGCTCGATGGAAGACCGCGTGAGGACCACAAGCCCAATCCCAACGCGACTGCGATCGCAAGCCCTATGAATGCGAACGCCGCGTGGGCCACGCTTAACCATTTACGGTGCCCTTCGCTTTCCTCGCCGGCCAACGCTCCCGCTGTCAGCACCAGCAGGGGAAAATAGACCGGGAACGTGTAATACTCCTGGTTCGTGGAGATAGAGAAAAACACCAGAATGACCGCTGCGTAGATGGAAAGCAGCCAATTTGTTCTTAAGCGGAAAAGTGTAGCCCGCGCGGTTGCGAAATCCCATCGTGCGCGGCTGCTCCAGGCCCGCCTGAGAACCGCTGGTAGATAAAGGCTCCACGGAAACAGCCAGACCAGGTGCAAACTCCAATACAGAGCAAATGGAAGCTTGTTGTAGTCGAGCGGGTAACGCTTGCCCAGGAAGCGAAGCACCTGTTCGTTGATGAAATAAAAGTAGAAGAATCCGTGAACGTTGCCCGGCGTGGGTATGTTGCCCGTGGGATGTCCAGCTCCCGCGTTGCGCAGCCCGGCAAGAATGTGCCAGGGCGCCGCGATGACCAGAAACAGCAAGCACCCGGAAACCAATCGGAATTCGCGCCAGCGCCGCCAATCACCGGTGAACAACAGGTAAGGCACCGCGGCCAGGAAGAAGAAGGCAGGAGCTACAAGGCCTTTGGCCAGCACAGCCAAAGCCAGTGCAGCCCAGGTTAAATAAAATCGGTTGGGCTTTTGATCTTCCAGGCCGACCAGGAAATGATACAAAGCAAAGGCCAGCAGAAAGGTCAGCAGGACTTCCGGAATAAAGACGCGGGTGAACAGGAAGACACCCACGCTGGTCAGGATGCCGAGGGCCGCATAAAACGCGGCGCGATCGCCGTAGGCGCGGCGCCCCCAGGTCCAGGCGAGAACGGTGAGGCCAAGCACTCCCAACGCGAGGGGCAGATGGGTGGCGAATACGTTGAAGCCGAAGATGTGATAATCGACGGCCGCCAGCCAGTACGGCAGAGGCGGCTTCTCCAGGTAACGGATGCCATCCACTTTCAGGGTGACCCAATCGCCGCTCTGGGCCATATACTGGGCTGCAACGGCGTGCGTGGCATCGGCATCATCCAGCAGGGGCGGCGTGAAGAGTGCCGCCAGATGTACTGCCCCGAACACCAGCAGCAACAAAGTCCAGGCTCGAGCCGGGGAAAGGGCGAAATTGTTCTCGGGGGGCGCCTCGAGGGAAAGTGCAAAATGATTCGACATGACATCCAAAAACGCAGCAGCTAAAGAGCAGGATAGCAGCCACGTGTCCGCTCCTTTCGCCGTACCGGCCAAGGCGTTCAATCTGGCAATCGAAGAGTGCGTCCGGAGTGCGAATCCGGATTCCGTGCACCGCGTCAGAACAGGGTCGCGTCGGCTGCAGGCGCTGGTCGAGGCGTTGCTGCGTCAAAAGCCCACGTTGGGAGATGCTGCAAAAGGTTGGCTCAGGCCGCTCAAGCAGGTTCGCCGGGCGGCCGGCGCGGTCCGCGATTTGGATGTACATCGCAAGCTTCTGGAGCGCTGGCTGGGCAAGGACTCGCCGCTCTCCCAGCCACACGTGAACCCGCTTGCCAAACAGGCAGAGAGATTGGATGACTGGCTGAGCAAGAGGCGCAAGCACCTGGCCCATGGGATGGTCAAGCAGATCAGGAAGCGGGAGCAACTGCTGGCAGAAGCACAAGCTGGGTTCCTGGCCGCGAATGATTCCGCAACCCGGACTGTTCTCAAAATACCGCGCTCTTCGGCGACCGTGGCTCTGGAGGATTTTGTGCGCGCAGTCGATCGTATGCCGGTCCTGCACGCGGAAAATCTGCATGACTTCCGCAAAGCGACCAAGAAGGCGCGCTACCTGGCCGAATCCGGCGGAGCCGGGGAAATCGACGGCAGCGTAGCCAAGGCCCTGAAACGCGTGCAGGATACGATCGGAGAGTGGCACGATTGGCTGTGCCTTCAGCAAGAGGCCAGAACCGCGCTGGGAGAGGACGCGCCGGAGTTGAATGTATTTCTGGACCGCGAAGTCGAACGGCATTTCATTCTCGCGATGAAAACCACACAAGTGATGCGCGCCCGTCTCACAGGAGAGTGGATGGCGATCCAGGCGCCACGTCCGAAGCGGCAGCCCGCCTCTCACAGCGTGACCGATGAACGCCTGGCTTCCGGTTTCTGATTTTTCGCACTTGGCTGGAAACGTAGACCCGAGTTTGCATCCTCGTTCTCTTTTCAGCCGTTTCTTCGTACTGAGTTGATCCCGGCATGGCGTGAATTGGCGCAAGCGCAAAGGAAGTGTTGTATCGTGCTTTGCAGGCACGTGATTTTCCCTCAAGGTGTACCCTCCCCGAAAAATGCAGACGTACGCAGCGATTGACATTGGTTCCAACTCCTGCCGATTAAAGATCGCGCGAGTCCAACAACACCAACTCAAAGTGATTCACGAAGACCGCGAGGTCACCCGCCTGGGCGCCAGCGTCTTTGAAACCGGCGTGGTGTCTCCCGAAGCCATGGCCAGTACCTTGATGGCGCTCAAACGCTTTTATCGCGCAGTCAAAATGCACGGAGCCGACCAGGTGCGGGCAGTGGCCACTTCGGCTCTACGCGACGCGCGCAATGCGCTGGCTTTTCTTGCCTGGGTCAAATCCGAAACGGGCTGGGAGGTGCAGATCATCTCCGGGCTGGAAGAGGCGCGCCTCATTCACCGTGGGGTCATGGGCGAAGCCGGAACCCAAGGCAAATGCCTGCTCATCGATGTCGGCGGCGGCAGCTGCGAAATCACTCTTTCCGAGCACAAACGTATCAAGGAAACCGTAAGCCTGCCGCTGGGCGCGGTCCGCTTAACGAAGGAATTTCTTCCCAGCGAACCACCCACGGAGCAAGAGCTTGCCCGCCTGAAGCAATTCATCGCCCGCGAGCTTCGCAAAGCGGAAAGGCGTCTCGGGAAGTTGAGTGTCTCCCTGGTGATTGCCACCTCCGGCACGGCGGCGGCATTGTTCCAGGCAAGCCAGACCTTACGCAAAACCAAAGTTCCGGCAAAGCGCGGCAAAACACCCCTGAAACAGCTGGCGGAAACGCGGGACGTTCGCCGCCTCACGACCAAATTGACCGGGATGACCGCCGATCAGCGCAGCGATGTTCCAGGCATCGGTCCCAGACGAAGCGAGATCGTGGTCGCCGGCTCCCACGTCTATGCCGCGTTGCTTGAACACTTTGCGCTACCAGGGTTCATCTACTCGGACCTTGGCTTGCGGGACGGCATCCTGTCTCAGATGCTGGCCGAGCAGGATCCCAAAGCCGCCGTCCACCAGGTCTTCGAACAAGAGCGTTGGCAAGGAGTGCTGGCCACCTGCAAACGCTATGGCGTCGACCCCAAACAAGCGGATGCCGTACGCCAACATGCCTTGCAGCTCTTCCGCGACCTGCAATCGGTACACGAGCTACCCCCCGAATACGGCACCTGGCTGCAGGCCGCCGCCATGATGCGCGACGTGGGCAAATTCATGAATTACCAGGGACACCATCGTCACGCGCAATATATCGTCGCCAACTCTGAGCTCTTCGGTTTCACTCCGCAGCAGAGGGCGATCATGTCCGCCATCGCACGTTACCTGGGTAAGTCCCGCCCCGACCCGGAGGACCGAACGATGCGGCCCATTCCTCCGGAAGAGTTCACCCGCGTGCAAAGATCGGTTGTGCTACTCCGCCTGGCCGTCGCCCTCAACCAGGACAAGGCAAGTGACGTTCTCAAAGTAACGCTGCGCGTATATCCCAAGCGGGTCACCATGGAGCTAAGCCCAGGGCGCACCGGCGCGGAGCTGGAACTATGGTCGTTGCGTAAGGAGGGAGACTATTTCCGCGAGGTCTTCCGGCGTGAGCTCTTTGCCGCGCTGGCATAGATCTGGCGCAGCATGCGCGCATCCAGCAGGGAAAGCAACTGCCCCGGCCGGCTGTTGCAGTCGACGCGCGCGATCGCCCCTTTCCGCATGCGCATGGCCGCCGGACGTGGAGCACAAATCAAAGAGCCCAGGAATTGCGACAAGTTGGGATTGTGGCCTACCACCAAAACGTTTTCCAGGTTGGTAAGGGTGGCTACCAGCGCCTGGAAGGCGGCCACTGTCCCGGAAGGGGATATCACATCTGAAATCCGGATCTCGCTGTCGTAGGCAACCTCGGTGCCCACCAGCGAGGCGGTTTGCAGCGCTCGCTTGAGCGGGCTCGAGATTATCAGGTCGAACTGAACCCGCGTGGCGTTCAGGTATCGGCCCACCAGCAAACACTGTTCTTTGCCTTCCTTGTCGAGAGGCCGCTTGAGATCGAGGGCCGGGGACGCCCGGCGAACCCCGGCGCTCGCATGGCGGAGGATATAAAGATTCATCTAATCGGTACTTCTCTTCTCACGCTGGGAAAAGGGGCGTGGTATCAGTCAATTTAACCTAATTGTAACAATTTACCGGGCAAAAGAGCATGCCGGCAAAGGAGCGTGCCGGCAAAGGCGCATCATCGATCAGAAGACCGGTTCCGGCATTGGCATGGGATCCGTGGGATAGCCGGGATCAGGATCAGGCGGAGGAAGGGGCACTGGATCAGGATCAGGAGCGGGGTCAGGAGACGGGTGGGGTAAAACGTCCGGTGAACTCATACCGGTTAGAAGATCCGCAAAACAACTCCGGTTGCCTGTTCTCCTGATGCCATAATTCCTGCCCCGTCGGTCCAAGAGACTCCCCAGTCAATTCCCCAGCAAACTCTTACGACCGGGGCCTCTTAGGCGATTTCTTGCCTGATCCGGAATTTTGATCAGGGTCCTCTGCAATATTCGCCCTCTCCATGGGCCCTTCCGGAAGGGCTTCTTCAGCCGGTTTTCCGCCCAGTCGAAGTTTAGCGTTGTGCCGCTCCAGCAGCACAGTGTACGGCTCTCTCACAGGGTCGAGCTTGTCGGGTGTGGGGTCAGCCGGCGGCGGAGCGTCCTGATTCAAAGACGCGGGAGCCAGGGGTTCCGGCGCAACATCCGGATCCGAACGCGCTGATTCAATTGATGATTCGGTCATTGATTCGACCGATGATTCGGTCGTTGATTCGACCGATGATTCGACCCTTGATTCGACCAATGGCTCGACCGTTGGCTCCGGCAGCGCATCGCGATTGGCCCAAGGCTCGTTTCGTAACTTTTTCACCAAATCCCGCAGCGTGGGGTCGCCAAGCGCGGGCATAGATTCAGCGGAGGTCACGGCCGCCATCTCTTCCTCAACCGCGGCAGGGATCTCATCTGTCTCGTCGCGGTTGACCCGGGGCGGATCGATGGACATGACAAACACTACCTCAATGCCCCGTTGCCAAATGCGACCCGCGAGCAGAAGAAATAGCCCAAGCTGGCCCAGCAGAGTTGCGCCCCATACCTGGTGAGCGGGCAGTATCTTCCAAAGGTAAAGGCACAGGGTGAGAGCGCTCACACCTGCGATGCCGGCCAACAGGAAGCTGCCGCCCAGGCGGTAGAAATTCCGTGAGAGGACCCGAAGTGCCTGCAGTGCCGCTTGCCGAACCAGGCGCTCACCCTCGATTGCATTGCGCACGATGTAGATCTCAACCAGGTCCCACCACAAGCGCACCACCAGGCCCACAAGCAAAACCACAGCTCCGCTGAGCACCGCGAGCAGAAACATCGAGCGCTCGACGTAAACCGCGTCGGCGTGATCCAGCAATACAGCCCGAAGGCCGAGCAGGGTTCCCAGCACTGCCACGGCCACGCACCCGGCTAGAAGCGCGGCCCGCACAAAACGCCAGAAAAAAGCCAACCCTCCCCGAAGCAGAGCGGAAAAGCGCGGAGGCTCGGCGGAAACGAAGACGGCCAGGCAGCCCGCAAAGAGCAGGAACAGCACCAACTGTTCCAGCAACTGGAGCCAGAAGGCGGTGCGCATAACCATGTGGACAAAGCTGGTTTTGTTGAGCTGAATCCACAGATCGCCCAGAGAGCCTACATCGAGCGTGCCGGCAATCTTCCGCGCTTCCAGGCTGTGATCGAGATAAAGAGAAAGTCCGTTCGTGAAGGGTGCGGCGGCGAGCAGAGCAAAAACCAGGTTGGCTGCGTAGACCCAAACCAGGCATGGCCAATTGCGCAGGCCAAGGCGAAATCCCCGGATGAGAAGGTTAGGCGCCGGCCGCGCCGTCTGCATTGGAGGCTCCGGCAAAGATGAACCTGGGGCTGGAATCGGGGATGGAATTGGCATGTTCACTGTTTTTGTCCGGCGCTCTCTCAGACCAGAAAGGATAACCACTGCGCCAGCAACTGCTGGGCGAAGACCCAGTAGTTCGTCAGTTTCCTGCGAGCCGTCCGGTCATGTTGCACACTGTAACCATTGTTGAGCGAATTAGCGTCGAGCCCGATCTTTCCCTCCGGATCCACAGTGGCATAGACGGCGCGTGAAGGCTTGTCCCAGGAGAATCGGGACCAGCGGTCAACCCCGTCCCACGTGGCATGCTCTTTGGAACCATCCGCAAATCCCACTTCGAGGTTCACGGGAAACACGAAAGCGCCTTTGCGTCCTACGACCACACTGCTGCGATACGGCGGTCCCGGATCATCGGTTTTCCACCATGGGAGGGGATCGGAGGTAATGGATTCGATCAAGTAATCGAGCAGGTCCGTGCCCTCGAAAGCCTGCATCAGGTATGGGCCCAGATCGGTTCGACCGGATACTTCCTGCAGCGTATTGAAGAAATCGGTTCCGGTGGGATGCTGAAAGCGATACCGGGTGAAATAGACGCGCAAAGCCCGGCGAAGGGTCTGTTCCCCCACGATTGCCTCCAGCGTATCGAGCGCGGTCGCGGTTTTGCCATAGGTGATGCTGCCATAGCTGTCGGTATCGGCAAATTTCCAGCCTAGACGGGTGATCGGGTCCTGCTCCGGCCGCAGAAGATAAAAGAACCGCTGATAGCCCGCATCGCTGCCGTACATCGTGCGGGCATTGAATAAGGAGGTACGCTTCCCGTACAGTGAATCCGCCACTTTGCTCTCTGTGTAGCTGTTGATGCCTTCATCGAGCCACGGTTCTTCAAATTCGTTGCTGGCGACCATGCCGTACCAGTACTGGTGGCCGAACTCGTGGATCACGGTCACTTCCGGCGCATAGTAGCTCCACGACGGCGACCACCAGTTTGTATCCCCTGTAATCAGCGTTGGGTATTCCATCCCGCCCGCATCCGAGCCCGGTTCGGGATCAATCAGCGTGATCTGCTTGTAAGGATAAGGCCCATACCACTCATCGTATTTCTGCATCGTCTGCTTCAGCACAGAGACATAGCGCGCGCGCTGATCGGCATGGGAGGCAAGGATCAAAGCGTGCAGCTTCACCGGACCAAGACTGTTGGTGAACGTATCGTCGGCGATCTCAAAGTGAGGAGAGGCGGCCCAGGCGAAATCGTGAATGTCTTCTCCGCGGAAGCTGAGGGTGCGAGTGCCGTCCGAGTTGACCTGTTCCGCCGTCTGTATGCCGCCGGCGCCCACGATGTAGCGTTGAGGAAGAGTGAGCTTAACGTTGTAGACGCCAAAATCGGCGAAGAACTCGGTATCGGCGTGATACTGGTGGCAATTCCATTCCCCGTGCCAAACCACGCCCACTTTAGGAAACCACTGCGCGCCCATGATGAAGTCCCGGGTATAACCGGTTCTGGCGCCGGAGAGCGGAAACTTATCGTGAAAAGCAATTTGAAATCGAATCACATCGCCAGGAGCCAGGGGCTTGGGGAGGGTCACTTCCATCACGGTGTGGTCGTCTTGATTTCCGTCGTCGGGGGCGATGAATCGCGTGTTCTTCGCAAGGTCGCCATAGTTCTCCGCGGAAATGCTCCTGATGTCGATCGACCCCTGCTCACCGCGCTCGATGATCACCGATAAGCCGTTACGGTGCGACTCCCTGGAGAAAGTAGATTGAGGACGGAAGGCGTTGAGGTACAGGTGGAAGGGGATGGTCGAGAGAGGCAGACCCGAAAGATTGTGATACTCGAGGCTTTCCGTAGCGTCGAGGGTTTTCGCCTCGGTGTTCACACTGGCATCGATCCAATAGGTCACCACACGTTGCGAAAGCGGCTGGCCGTCCGGCGAATACACCGCTGAAACCTGTCCCCGTGCCGACCAGGCGATGAGAAAAAGGATGGGAAACAGAAAACGCGATCGCGGCCAGGGCATGCGGAATTCTAGTTCATTTTCAGGCGCCGATGTTCGCCGCGGAACTGCGCGCCACCTCCCACACTTGGGAGCACAAGAGGCCAGACAGATAGCGGCGTTCCTGGGTCAGGATGATGCCACGGCGACCGAAGGCAGTTGCGTAATCCGGCAGCGACCGGACACGCAGTCCGGTGAGCCGGCCAAAGGCCAGATAAAGCGCAAAAACAATGCTGCGCGCGAACGCTCCGGTCATCCTGTTGCGAGGTATGGCGAACTCGGAAACTATCCATTTCGCGCCCGGCGCCGCATGGGGAAGGATCCGATCAAAGAGCTGTTCCAGTTGGAAGGGAAAAAAGCAGTCGAGAAAGAAGTGAGCAACGATGAGGTCGTAGTTGCCCGTGGGGTTCCACTCCAGGGCATCGGCGTGGTGCAAGCGAACGCGGCTCAGCGCTTCGGCGCCGCACCGGGAAATGCGTTCTTCGAGGAGCCTGAGCATGGACTCGCTCGAATCCACCACATTCGCGGTCAGCGTGGGGTTGATCGCCAACAAACGCTCTAGAAAACGGCCATCGCCGTCTCCTAATACGAGAGCATGGCGCGCGTTCGTCAGTTGTGCAATTTGGGCCGTACGGCAGCGGCTGAGCCATGGTCCGAAACTCATGTATTCCAGCCACCGATAGGCGCGTGCCACGGGATCGAAGTTGATCTTCGCATCAGTCACCGCGCTAATGGAAACAAGGCCAGGGGCGAGAGCAGCGCGACGTCGGCTGCAATCCGCACGTGCAGCGTCTTCAGGCGGGAGCTGCGCGCGTCGAGCAGGAAGAGGAGGCCACTGCTCACCAGGGCGGCGAGATAGAGCGCAGCCAGGCCCCGGGATGGAGCGAGCAAGGCCGCAGCCAGGCAAAGCAGCGCCGTGACGGTTGCAATCTGGCGCAGGTGCAGGCTTGCCCAGCGAGTCGTACCGTGAGCATGCCCTCCTTCCCATTTTTCGATGCCGGCGCAATTCATCCAACACAGCAGGGCAAACAAAACGATCGCAGGGGCCAGGCGCTCTCTGCCTGTTCCACTGGCGCCCAGGCGGGACCAGGCAGGGACCGCGGTTGCCGCGGCAAACAAGACTGCCACCGCCAATTCCTTCGGGAACCGGGGCCCGCGGCGATGGACCGCAACCAGGTAGACGAAGGCCAAGCCGCCAATCCACAGGTCTTCACGAAACGCCTCGGGATTCATTCGAGTAAGAACGCCCCCGGCCAGCAAAAGCCCAGTCAGCGCGGCGGCGCAGAGAAAGGCCGCACGATGGCGAGCGTGAAAATGATGCCGCTCCCGGAGCTGCGCGCCATAAGTCTCGCCGAGACCGTCGAGAATACGGTCGGCAACATAGAGCAGCCAGGTTCCAACAGGAAGAAGCATCGACTGAGCTGGGGACCAGCGAAGATGCATGGCGTGAATGAAAAACCACGACCAGAGCGCCGCGACCGTAGGCGCATCAAGACTCAGCAGGTGCCACCATTCCGCGAGGCTGTAAAGTCTCCGGGCCAAACCCCAGTTTAAACCGCCAGGAGAGCGTGAAGTTCCATCACCGGCATTGAACCCCGGCTGACGCCGAAAGTGCGCCGTCAGTTATGAAGTATACCTTTGCAGTTTAACTTCATATCTTCTACCATAGAAGCGTGGACCAGATCACCACACTAGGCTTAGCCAGTGAACTGCGGGTCGTTCTGGGCCAACTAAAGCGGCGGCTGCGGGATCAGGCGCGGTTCGGGGATCTTACCTGGTCACAGGCATCGGTGCTGAGCCGTCTGGACCGGGAGGGCCCGGCTACCGTGAGCAGTCTTGCCCGGGCTGAAGGCATGCGTCCGCAATCGATGGGAGCGACCGTGTCGGCTCTTCAGGCCGCCGGATTGGTCAGCGGGTCGCCTGACCCAAACGACGGAAGGCAAACCACCCTCTCTCTGTCCCCTGCCTGCCAGGAATGGATCCGGGCAGGACGGGCCGCGAAAGAAGACTGGCTTTTCCGCGCCATTGAAAACAAACTTGCGCCGGCCGAGAAGGAACAGCTCGCAGCACTCGTCGGCCTGCTGAAACGACTCGCCCAAGGAGACTGAAATGCCCATCACCACACTCGACGCGAAGACCGCACTCATCATCATCGACTTGCAAAAGGGCATCGTAGGCCTGCCTGCCGTTCACCCTATCGAGGGCGTCGTGCAACAGGCGAGCAGGCTTGCCGAGGCGTTTCGCCGCAATGGGTTGCCGGTGGTCCTGGTCAACGTAGCCGGCGGAGCGCCCGGCAGAACGGAACAGACGCGAAGCCACACAGGACTCCCCGCGGATTGGACGGAACTCGTTCCCGAATTGAACCAGCAAACGGGAGACCACAAGGTGACCAAGCAGACGTGGGGCGCATTTACCAACACCGGACTGGAAAAGCACCTGAAGGAGTCAGGTGTTTCGCAGGTAGTGATCGCCGGCGTGGCCACCAGCATCGGGGTGGAGTCGACGGCACGCCAGGCGCACGAGAACGGCTTTCATGTCACGTTGGCCATTGACGCCATGACCGACCGAAACCCCGACGCCCATGAGAACAGCATCACGCGCATTTTCCCGCGTCTCGGGGAGACGGGGACTACGCACGAGATCCTCGATCTCCTCGAAGCGAAATGACATATCCTGACGAGTCTGCTTCCTGACGAATCACCAACCACCGATCCCTGCTACGGAGCGGCAGCGGGTTGCGTAATGGCAGGCTCGGATTGCCTGCGCGACGCTTTGCGGCGGTGTGGCTTCGCTTTGCCGGCGACTGGCTTCTCCACGTCCGGCTGCGAAGCAGGCGCGGGGATGCCGTCAATGCTGTCCCGCCCTTCCGCCACACGAATCAGAAAGTCCTGGGCACTAAAGCGCGTTCCTTCGGGGGCGCGGACACACGGATACCGGCCATCCGCCGTTTCCATGCGTGACTTCGCTGTATCGGCAAGATAGGCGGCCAGGATCTCGTAGCGCAGGCGATGGCGAATCTGCGCATCACGGACGGGAAACACAACTTCGCAGCGTTCAAACAAGTTACGCGGCATCCAGTCGGCGCTCCCGCAGTAGATTTGATCCTCGCCGCCGTTGGCGAAATAGAAGATGCGGCTGTGCTCCAGAAAGCGCCCCACTACCGAGCGCACGCGGATATTCTCACTGACCCCGGGAATTCCCGGCCGGAGAGAGCAAATGCCGCGCACGATCAGATCGATCTGCACGCCGGCTTTCGACGCCATGTAGAGTGCCTCAATGACGGCCTGCTCCAGCAGCGAATTCATTTTGGCGATAATGTGGGCCGGGCGTCCGGCTGCAGCATGCTCCGCTTCCCGGTGAATCATCCGGATCGTGCTCTCGGCAAGGGTTAGCGGCGCTACCAGCAAGGGCGCATAATCGTCGGATTCCGAGTGAGCCGTGAGGTAGTTGAACACGCTGTGCACGCTTGCGGTGATTTCCGGATCGGCGGTCAGCAGGCTTATGTCGGTATAGAAGCGGGCCGTGTTGGGGTTGTAATTCCCTGTCCCCAGGTGCGCGTAGCGCCGAGTGACTCCATCCGGATCCCGGCGGATCAGCAAGGCCAGCTTGCAGTGCGTCTTGAGACCTACGATGCCGTGAAATACCTGTACCCCGGCGTCTTCCAGGTTGCGCGCCCAGCGGATGTTGGATGCCTCGTCAAAGCGCGCCATCAACTCCACCACCACCGTCACTTCTTTGGTTTGGGCCGCTTCGGTGAGGGCGTGAAACATGGGTGAGTCCGAGCTGGTGCGATAGAGAGTCTGCTTCATCGAAACGACCAACGGGTCACGTGAGCCCAGTTGAATGAAATTGACAATCGCGTCGTAGGAATCGAAGGGATGATGCAACATCAGGTCGTGATGACGGAGTTCGTCGAAAAGATCCTCGGAACGGCGGTTGAGCCGCAGCTCGCGGGGTACGAAATCCTTGAATTTCAAATCCGGCCGCGGAGTATCGGTGTACACGTTCATGAGCCGGGATAGATTGACCGGTCCGTCGGTCGAGAAGACCTGGGTATCATCCAGTTCAAAGTTCATCTGCAGGCGGTCAACCACCTCCGCATCGGCGCCTTCTTGAATTTCGAGCCGGACGGCGTCGCCTTTACGGCGATTGTGCAGCTCGGAGCGCACGCTATCCAGCAGGCTGCGGGATTCCTCTTCCTGGAAGTAAAGGTTGCTGTTACGGGTAACCCGGAAGGCTGCCGTCGAAAGGATTTCATAGCCGCGATACATGCCGGTGGCATTGTGTTCAATCAGGTCGGCCAGAAAAACAAAATCATGCGTCCCGGAGCTGGACGGTACAGGCACCAGGCGGGGCAAAGCCCGGGGCACAGTAACCACGCCGAGCAGCGCGCCGGTCGCCCCTTTGCGCTTGCGGCGTAACAGCAATGCCAGGCAGAGTGCCTTGTTCAGGACCCGGGGAAATGGGTGGGCCGGATCAATCGTGATGGGCGTCAGGAGCGGATCGACTTCACGCTGGTAATAGTCGAGAGCATGTGCCCTGGCTTCGGGGGTGACATCGCCCCATTCCAGCACGCGAACCCCGTTGTCGTAGAGTGCCGGGCGCAGGTGTTCGGTCCAGCAACGGTACTGGTCACGCACGAAAGCATGCGTCTGCGCGACCACGGTATCCAGGGTCTGCCGCGGAGTCAGACCATCGAAGCCGGGGTCCGTATACCCGTCTTCGATTCGCTGCATGATGCCGGCCACGCGAATCTCGACGAACTCATCCAGATTGCTGGCGGTAATCGCCAGGAATTTGACCCGTTCCAATAAGGGATTGGCTGGATCCTGAGCTTCCTCAAGCACTCGGCGGTTGAAACTCAGCCAGGATTCATCGCGGCCAATGAAGAGACTCTGCGGATCGGTGCTGGAGCTGTTCATAATGTGAAACGGACGCCTACCGTTGATACTGACTCTGTTTACCTTACTAAAAAGCCGCGGGGGAGATGAATCGTGGATAAAACGTCACCATTTTGTCTCAACTTTTCTGTAAGACGGGAACTATTTGACGCCCGTAGAGGGGTTGCATGAGGATAGAAGAGGACAATCATAACGAAACCGGGCAGAGAGTTCCCGAGGAGGGGCGCATGAGCGTACAAGATTCGAGCTATGCACCGGAATTCACCTATCTGAAGGCTGAAGACACAGCTCTGCATCTCTTCCAAATCGCCGCGCTGCTGTTGGGCAATGAAGACGATGCGGCTGACCTGGTGGAAGAAACCGTGGCCAAGGTTGAGACCGACCCTTGCGCCGAGGGAACGCTGGCTTATGCCGAGGCTCGTACCTTACTGGTACGCACCGCCGTGCAGAGGATGGCCGAGCGGGACCCGGCAGCGTTTACAGTTCCAGCCGCTGAGCCGGCCAACGACACCTGTATAGAAACCGACGATCTTCAGGCGACCGGCTTGACAGGTGAGCAGTTGGGGGCCTTGGTTTCAGGCGCCGGACGCGCAGGCATGCGTGACTGGCTGGATCGGTTGGCCCCTGCCCTGCGGGCGGTTTTTGTGCTCCGCGCGGTAGCCGGGCAGGACGGAGAGCAGACTGCGGAGAGCCTCCGCCAGAGCGGAATAGTGGGAGCGCAGGCGTGGCGGCGAGACCAGGTGGGCAGCGCCTATCGTCAGGCGCTTTGTTCGCTGGCTACGTGCCTCATGATTTCTCAGACCGCTCCCGTGCCGGCCTGATTCGCGGCAATTTGACCGGGCTCTTTGGCCCACGCGCATACCCTGCTGGTTTCCGGCGCCATCCCCATGCGGCCGGGACAGGCCAGGGCGTCTTTTTGAATTGTTCATACCCAATTCGGCATCGAAGTGTTTGCCGCCTTTTTTTCCGGGTACCGGTGAATTTCCGAGGTTAACTGCAGGATGACGCGAAATCCGGGTGTACCGTTGGGCACAGGTAAAAAATTACTTTTGGTGCTCTTCAGCCTGGGTTTGTTGTGCCCTGCATCGTTGGCACAGTTCCCGGGCACGGGAGGTGGATCGTCTGGAAGCGCTGGGCCTGCGCCGCAGGCTGCGCCGGCGCAGGTGAACAGCAGTACCTACCAGGGCAGCCTGGTAAAACAGGCCCCCGTTCCTGGCGTCCTGCCGCTCCCGTTGGATAAGGCCGTACGCATGGGCTTGCAGTACAACCTGGGCCTGGTGCTTTCCAACACCAATGCGGGTTTGGCCGGTGCGCAGCAGCTGCAGCAGCTGCAGGCCCTGTTGCCGACGGTCAACGCCACAGCGAAAGAATCGCTGCAGCAGGTCAACCTGCAGGCGGAAGGGTTGAATATCCCGGGCTTCCCCAAGATCATCGGACCGTTCGGATATACGGATATCCGGGGGTCGCTGCAGTGGTCGCTTTTGAATGTGGAGTCCCTTAAAAACTATTTGGCCGCGAAGCATAATTTTCAGGGATCCAGGCTCTCGATCGAGGACGCAAAGGATATGGTGGTTCTTACCGTCGGCAACGCATATCTGTTGTGTATCGCCGATGCGTCGCGGGTGCAATCCGCCCAGGCCCAGGTGAATACCTCGAAGGTATCGCTCGATCAGGCAGTTTCTAATCACCAGGCAGGTACCGCCCCGCTGCTGGACGAGCTTCGCGCCCGGGTGGACTATCAGACCCAACAACAAACCTTGATCTCGGCTAAGAACCAATACGAGAAAGACAAGATTGCTTTAGCTCGCACCATAGGCCTGCCTTTAGAACAAAGCTACGAGCTGAGTGACCAGGCGCCCTTCGAGGCGCTCGACCATGTGGACGCAAATGCCGCCGTGCAGCAGGCGCTGGCCCACCGGCACGATTTGACGGCCCTGCAACAGCAGGTGGAAAGTGCCCAGGCTTCGCGATCCGCGGCCACGGCCGAACGCTACCCCACGGTCTCGTTCTCCGGCGATTACGGTGTTATTGGGCCCACACTGGGCCACTCCCATGGAACCTTCGATGCCGTCGGAACGGCATCCGTGCCGCTGTTTGAGGAAGCCCAGCTGCGCGGCGATGCCCGCGACGCGCAGGCGCAACTGGAACAGAAGCAGGCACAGTTGAACGATTTGCGCGGTCAGATCAGCGCCGACGTGCGCGACAGCATTCTGGATATCGAGGCTGCCGCCGAGCAGGTTGCGGTTTCTCGCAGCAACGCAGCGCTGGCGACCGAAGCATTGAGCGAGGCGCAACAGCGATACGCGGCTGGAATTGCCGATAACCTTGCCGTGTCGCAGGCCCAGGCATCGATGGCACAGGCGGATGACCAACTGGTTGCCAGCTTGTATCAGCACAATGTGGCCAAGCTTTCTTTGGCCCGCGCCCTGGGCATCGCGCAAACGAATTACAAGGATTACGTGGGAGGAAAGTAGCTGTGGCGGAACAAAATCCGGAATCAGGCCGTGTAACCACCGTTGCGGACGAGGGCCCGCAACCCGGCAACAACGACCAACAGGACTTCGATAATCCCCCGCGCAAAAAGGGAAGGCGCCGCTTCATTGTCATCGGCGTGGTCGCTGTGCTGGTGGTAGGGGCGCTGCTCTTCTGGTGGCATTCGACCTACTACGAGGACACAGACGACGCCCAGGTGGATGGACACCTGATACAGATAAGTGCGCGTGTAGCGGGCCAGGTCATCCGCGTCAATGTGGAGCAGAATCAATTTGTTCAGGCCGGGACCTTGATCGCCGAGATCGATCCCAAGGATTTTGAAGTGGCCGTGCAGCAGGACGAAGCCAGCCTGGAGAGCTCTGAAGCCAACTACGAAGCGATCCGGGTGAATGTACCGGTCATCAACATAAACACCAATACAAACCTGGAGTCAGCCAACTCCGTGTTGCGCACATCCGACGCATCGGTGCAGCAGGCGCAGCGTCAATTAGAGGCGGCGCAGGCGCAGGTGCAGCAGGCAGACGCGAACAATATCAAGTCGCAACTGGATCTGAAGCGGTACACGCCGCTGGTGGAGAAGGATGTCATCTCCAAGCAGCAATTCGACGCGGCGGTGGCCACGGCGGATGCCAACAAAGCTGCCCTGCTGGGCGCCAAGGCAACGGAAATAGCCGCCGAGGATGCCGTCCGCATTGCCCGCGACCGGGTCGTCCAGTCGCAAGCTCAATTGAAGTTTGCCCAGACTGCGCCGGATCAGGTAAAGATTCAGAAGGCCAAAGCGGACCAGGCAGCCGCGCAGGTGGAGCAGGCACGCGCTGAGTTGGCGCAAGCCAAGTTGAATCTGGGCTACACCCGGATTGTCGCCCCGGTCAACGGCATCATCACCAAGAAGAGCCTGGAGGTTATGCAGAACGTCAGCGTTGGGCAAAATCTGATGACCCTGGTTTCGCTCGACGATATCTGGATCACCGCCAACTTCAAGGAGACACAGTTGCGGCTGATGCGTCCCGGGCAGAAGGTAAAGATTCATGTTGACGCTTATGGGCGTGACTACGACGGCACGGTAACTCAGATTGGAGGCGCAACCGGCTCGGTGCTGAGCTTGTTTCCTCCTGAGAATGCCACGGGCAACTACGTCAAAGTCGTGCAGCGCATTCCGGTTCGCATCGATTTGACAGATCGCAATGAGGACAAGGATCACTTGCTGCGGCCTGGTCTTTCGGTCGAACCTACTGTTCGCGTCAAATGAGAAGCAAACGCTAGCTGGGACAAAATGGTAGTGCTCCCCGCATGGGCACCGTTCCTCGCACGAGAGGGCGCTCGCTGATCGTCTCTATAATCAGAGCAAAGCATGAACTTTCCCCGAAGGCGTTTCCTCGGCTCATCCCTTTTTGTGCTCGGCGGTAAACTCACCGAGGCCATTACCACTCCTCTCTGGAAGTGGAAAGACAGGAGCATGGTGGAAGCGGCAACGTCTTCGGTGCAATATGTCGACGCCGGGCGGCAGGCCGGGCTGAGTGCGGCGAATGTGTGGGGCGGCATCGATCACAAGCGCGTCATCCTTGAAGCCAAGGGCAGCGGACTGGCTTTTTTCGACTACGACCATGACGGATGGCTCGACATCTATCTCACCAATGGAGACCGCCTGGATTCCGCGTGGCCTCCGGGGAAGGCGCCAACGTCTCACTTGTACAAAAACAATCGCGACGGCACATTCACCGATGTTACGGAGAAGTCGGGGCTGGGGCGGACTGGTTGGCAGACCGGTGTCTGCATAGGCGATTACAACAACGACGGATGGGATGACCTGTTTTGCTGCTTTTGGGGACACAACATCCTTTTCCGCAACAACGGCGACGGAACATTTGCCGACGTCACACAAAAAGCAGGCCTCACCCAGGCGAGAGTTCGATGGGGCGCAGGCTGCACGTTTCTCGACTACAACCGCGACAGCTACCTCGATCTTTTTGTGTGCAACTACCTCACGCTGGATCCGCAGAGCATTCCCGCGGCGAATGACACCCATTATTGCCAGTGGAAAGGCGAGCCTGTCATGTGCGGTCCCCGAGGCCTGCCGGGCGACACCAACATTCTCTATCACAACAATGGCGACGGCACCTTCACCGATGTTTCCGAGAAGGCCGGAATACTGAAGCCAGGCCCCCGGTTTTCGATCACCGCCGTTTCTTACGATTTCGACAACGACGGATGGCCGGACATCTACGTTGCCGTGGACTCCCAACCCAGCATCCTGTTCAAAAACAACCACGATGGCACATTCACGGATATCGCGGTGACGGCCGGATGCGCCTACAGCGATAACGGGCATGAGCAGGCCGGGATGGGCGTCGCGGTCGCCGACTATGACTGTGACGGATGGTTCGACATCTTCAAGACCAACTTCGCGGACGACACCTGCAACCTGTACCACAACAACGGCGACGGAACATTCAGCGACGTTACCTTTGCCGCCGGCGTCGGTGTCAACAACAGCTATGTCGCCTGGGGTTGCGGCTTCGTGGATTACGATAACGACGGCTGGCAGGACATCATCCAGGTCAATGGTCACGTCTATCCCGAAGTGGATAACTATAACTTCGGCCAGTCGTTCAAAAATCCTCGCCTGGTGTACAGGAATCTGGGCAACGGCCGCTTCAAGGATGTATCCGCGGAAATGGGGCCCGGCATCAGCGAGCGCTTTTCCAGCCGCGGCGCCGCTTTCGGCGATTACAACAACGACGGGGGCATGGATGTGCTGATCCTGAACATGAACGACCTGCCGTCACTGCTCCGCAATGACGGGGGCAACAAGCAGAACTGGATCAAGATCAAGCTGCTTGGGACCAGGTGCAATCGAACGGCGATTGGCGCGCGGGTCCGCGTGGTCTGCGGAAAGCATAACCAGATGGATGAGGTGCACAGCGGCACCAGCGTGATGTCACAGAGTGATTTACGCCTTCACTTCGGGCTGGGCAACGCCGCGGTGGCGGATCTGATCGAGGTGAAATGGCCAACCACGCAAAAGGTTGAACGGTTCACCCAGGTGAAGGCGAACCAGATCCTGACGATCCGCGAAGGAAATGGCATCATAAAGCCGCGAAATTAAAAACCGGGAACCCGTACCAATTTTTCCACGGCCAACACCGAACCCGCATTCCCGAGAAATTTTCCCGCCGTTATCTCCCTACGGCCGCTGTGGATTGCCGAATCGCCAGCTCCGCTCGGACGATATGCGTCACACCTTCGGTCTTGCCAAGCTGGCTGGCGGCGTAAAGCGATGTGAAGGCAAACCCGGCGATATCCGCACGCGACACCCGGATGGTGGTCAGCGGCGGTGACATGAAACCGCTCAGAGCTATATCGTCAAAACCGACCACCGAAATATCTTCCGGAACCCGCAGCCCGGCTTCATAAAGCGCGCCCATGATGCCAATCGCTGTGAGGTCATTCGATGCCAGCACCGCTGTGGGGCGCTCCCGCAGCTTCAGAATGTCCTGCATTGCCGCATACCCACCGTCGAAGCGGTGGTTCCCGGTGCGAATCAACTCCTTGCTGCACTCCACCTTCTTGCGGCGCAGCGATGCCAGGAACGCGTCGTATCGGGTTCTAGCCGATGCCAGGTCCGCCGGACCACTGACAAAGGCAATCCTGCGATGCCCCAGAGAAGTGAGGTGGTCGATCGCCTGGTCCACGCCACTGTCATAGTCCAGGGAGATGTTGCTGATTCCCGGCCCGACCGGTCCAGTGTCGAGAAACACAATGGGAATACCTCGGCCGCTGAGTGTCTGAATCAGCTGCGGGTCCATTTCCGACGTCATGATTGCCACCCCGTCCACCTTGCGTTCGAGCATGCGCCGTACACACCCCTCCATGCGCGCCGCCTGGTAATCCGTGTTCGCGATCAGGACTTCATGACTGCGCTCCACGGCCAGACGCTCGAAGCACTTCACCAGCTCGGGGAAAAACGGGTTTTCAATATCGGAGATAATCAAGCCGTAGATATGGCTCTTGCCTGTTCCCAGGGTGCGGGCGTGGGTGTTGGGATAATACCCGCTACGTTGAATCGCCGCGCGCACGCGCTTCTCTGTCCGCGCATCTACCGGCGCCGTGCCGTTCACGACGCGGGAAACGGTAGCTGTGGAAACACCGGCTCTCTTCGCTACTTCCCTGATGTTCATAGCGGTGGGTTAGCGAGACTGGCGGCTCAAAAGATATTGCTTGTGAAAATTGCTGCTGTGTAAAACTTGTTCCATATCATACACGTACGTCGGGGCATTACCGCCGGTTCCCTGAAACCATCTCTACTTCCCCAGCAGAGCGTCCAATCCGGCCTGAGCAATCTGCTCGTCTATCTCCGACTTTGCACCACTGGCCGCGATGCCCCCGAGAAGCTGGCCGTCCACGCGGATCGGCAGACCTCCCTGGTTAGGGAAGAAATCGGGAAAGGCCAGGTCTTGCACGTTGCCTTTTTTGACAGATTCCGCGGCGTCTTTGGACGGGCTGCCATAGGCGGCGGCATCCCGCGCCTTTTTCTGCGCAAACTGCAGCGTGTTCAGCGAAGCACCGTCTCCCTTTTCGAGGAAGAGCAAGTTGCCGCTCTCGTCGACGATACATATGGTGACACCGACGTTGAGCTCTTTGGCTTTAGCTTCCGCGGCGGCCACCATGGTCTTGATTGCGGGGAGGTTCAGGTATTTCCTGGTTGGCAGGTCGCTGGCTTGCGCCGCCATCATCGACGCCAACAGCATGGCAACAGCTTTAAACATAGAGAGGCCTCGTTTTTCGCCTATTTTGAGATCGGATCCAGGTAACGGGGGCATTTTACTAGCCAGGCGGGCCCTTTCCCGTCACGCCCCCGGGGCCGAATGACAAGTGGCTGATTTCCGTCGCTTTAGCCGATTTGGACGAAAACAGGGCTGTGGCGTGTCCGCACTCCCGCTGGTTCGACACCTCGGGAACCTCAATACGAACCGTTTCTCGCGTAACTGTCATCTATAGTTGAGGTCACCCAGGGTTCGTTTGTCATGCCGTTAGCGTTCGATTTCTTCCTCCATTTTGCTTACATCATCCTCTTTCTGTGGGTGATGGCGGAGCAGCTAGGCGTACCCGTGCCTAGCTTGCCGCTGCTTCTGGCGGCAGGAACGTTGACGGCCACGCATAAGCTTTCTCTTCCCCTGGTGCTCTTTTCGGCGATCGCCGGATGCTTTGTCAGCGATTCCATCTGGTACCTGTTGGGCAAGCGTTTTGGCGGCACAATGGTCAAGCTGGTATGCCGGCTTTCCTTTGAGACTTCTACCTGTGTGCGCAAGACGGAAGATTACTTCACCAAGTGGGGCGAGCAAGCCTTGCTGGTAGCCAAATTTATCCCTGGTCTGGGCACAGTGGCAGCGCCGATCGCCGGGCAGACGGGAATGAGGTACCGTATCTTCCTCGCGTATGACCTGGCCGGAGCCCTCCTGTGGGCAGGCACATTTACCATGGCCGGCCGATTCTTCGGAGATGTTCTGCGTAAGCATCCGGGCGCGCTTTCCTGGATGGGCCACTTCGCCGGGGCGTTGTTTATCCTTGCCATCGCCGGATTGCTGGGGTACCGGATCTGGAAGCAGCAGTCATTTTTGAAGCAGGTTCGCACCTCGCGCCTGGATCCACAGGAACTCAAACGGATGCTGGACACGGGCCAGAATCCTTATATCGTGGACCTGCGTCATCCACTGGACTACCTGCCTGATCCGCGCGTGTTACCTGGGGCCATTCGGCTCTCGCCGGAGAAGCTCATGCAGCGCGCGCCGGAAATTCCGCGCGATCGCGACGTCATTCTTTATTGCACCTGCCCCAGCGAAGCCACGGCGGCCAAGATGGCGATGAAGCTGCGCCAGAACGGCATTTACCGGGTGCGTCCCCTTCTGGGCGGGTTCGATCAGTGGAAGAAACTCGGCTTTCCCCTGGAACAATATGAGGAGGAGCCGGCAAATATCGCCTGACCCAGCCAAACGCCGATGTAACGAATTCGATACACTTCGCGCACAGAAGTCCAGCCCGAGCCGCGACTTGTCCGAGGAATCGATGACAATGCGGAGGGAAGAGGGGGATCCCAACTTTCCGGGGATAGTCCTTGAACCGGCGCCCTGCTAGCTTGCCCTTGTGGGGAACGTCCAGAGCGGTCCTCGCGGGACGGAGAAAGTTTGCATGGCGTTTACCGAGACTTACCACTGCGACGTTTGTGGGAACCCTAAGGGGGAGACTGAGGACTGGTGGCTGGCCATGACCGAGCCGGCGTCCCTGATTCCTTCCGCGCCGGAGCAGCCCATGCTGCGATTAACGGCGTGGAATGTGATGCTCTCCCACGCCGCCAACGTCTACCACCTGTGTGGCGCCCGTTGTGCCCAAACGATCATGGACCGGTGGATGCGGGGCGAGTAGCCGACGCTTTTTCCTTCCCCGGATAGTATGTTGATGAGGGCAACCCATTGGCATACGACGATCTCAGGCAGTGGATCAGGGCGCTCGAGAAAGCGGGCGAGCTGAAGCACATTCGCGAGCCTATCGACCCCATTCTGGAAGTTGCCGAAGTTACCGATCGGGTGTCCAAATCGGGCAGACGCGGGGGTTCTCCCGGCGGGCCGGCGCTCCTGTTTGAAAACGTCAAAGGCTACCCCGGCAGCAAACTGCTGATGAACCAGTTTGGCAGCGAGCGGCGGATGAAGCTGGCGCTCGAGGTAGACAGCCTTGATGACGTGGCAGGACGACTCGAGAGCCTGCTGCATGTCAAATCACCCGAGGGCCTCCTGGGGAAATTGAAGATGCTTCCCCTGCTGGGCGAAGTGGGACGATTTTTCCCTCGCACCGTGAGCGCGAAAGATGCTCCCTGTAAGCAGGTCATTCTGCGGGATAACTTCAGCGTGCTCGACTTTCCCGTGCTCCAATGCTGGCCGCTCGACGGCGGGCGCTTTATTACCCTTCCCTGCGTGGTTACCCGCGACCCGCGAAGCGGCAAACGCAATCTCGGCATGTACCGCATGCAGGTCTTCGACGGGCAAACCACGGGCATGCATTGGCAGCGGCAAAAGGTAGCCGCGGAGCATCTGCGGGACCAGCTGCGCGCAGCGGCGGTTGCCGATGCGTCGGGCGATGCGCGCGCGGCCCGCGTGCATATGATGGCGGAAACCGCCGGGGGAACGGTAGCGGGCAATCCCGCCATCGCGTTGGCCCGTGGCAAGGAAAGCCGGCTCGAAGTGGCAGTGGCGATCGGAACCGATCCGGCAACGACTTTTTCCGCTATCGTGCCTGCGCCTCCGGAAGTCGAGGAATTCATCATTGCCGGCTTCCTTCGCCAGGCGCCGCTCGAACTGGTGAAGTGTGAAACCGTGGACCTGGAAGTACCAGCAAATGCCGAGATCGTGCTCGAAGGGTACGTCGAGTTGACCGAACTGCGAAGCGAAGGACCGTTCGGCGATCATACCGGCTTCTACACCATGGAAGACGACTATCCTGTCTTCCACATCACCTGCATCACCCACCGCAAGGACCCGGTCTATGCGGCAACCATCGTAGGCAAACCGCCCATGGAAGATGCCTGGATGGGCAAAGCGGTAGAGCGCATCTTTCTGCCCCTGATGCGGCTAACCCTGCCCGAAATCGTGGACGTGAATCTTCCCGTGGAAGGCGTGTTTCACAACCTGATGATTCTCTCCATTCGCAAGAGCTACGCCGGCCAGGCGCGTAAAGTGATGAACGGCATTTGGTCTCTGGGCCAGGCAATGTTTACCAAGTGCATCATCGTCGTGGACGAGGATTGCGACGTTCAGGACCTGGGAGAAGTAACTCTGCGCGTGGCCAATAACATCGACCCCGAACGCGACA
>JBARKD010000175.1:0-4257 GCA_049800615.1 Acidobacteriaceae bacterium
TGGAAAATCAGCTTTCCCCTACCCACAAAATTGTCATCTCGACCGAAGCGCAGCGAAGTGGAGAGATCTGCGGTTTGCCTCATGAAAAAACAGCTTTGGCCCTACCCACAAAATTGTCATCTCGACCGAAGCGCAGCGAAGTGGAGAGATCTGCAGTTTGCCTCATGGAAAAACAGCTTTGGCCTGCCCACAAAATTGTCATCTCGACCGGAGCGCAGCGAAGTGGAGAGACCTGCAGTTTGCCTCATGGAAAAACAGCTTTCCCCTACCCACAAAATTGTCATCTCGACCGAAGCGCAGCGAAGTGGAGAGATCTGCGGTTCCTCTCTTCCCCCTCCTAGAATTTCGCAGCGACAGACGCTAGCCCCTTCGCCAGCCTAATTAGCTTGGAGCCGGTTCATCAGCGCCTGCAGGTCCATGTGGTTCCAGCCTTCGAGTATCTGGTCATCTTTCACGAGCGCAAAAGTCGATCCTCGGACGGACTCCTTCTTGCCCGTAGCAGGAAAGCCGAGGTGATCGCCCAAATGCGTTACGGAAACCCGCCAACGAACGGCAACATGATCGCCCTCGGCCAAAATATCTTCGAGCTCAACGCGAATATCGGGGAAAGCTCCGCAAAAGATACGATGCACCGCTTTGAATGCTTCGGGACCCTCAAGCACAGAGTCTGTTTCAGGAAACCCGTGAGATTTGCCTTGTTTGCTGAACATTTGATCGATGGCGGCTTCGCTTTTCCGGTTCCACACCTGCTCGAACCAGCGCCGCAGGAGAAGTTTGTTCGCCTCTGACATTCCACCTCCAACGTGGCGAGAAGATTAGAGCATTTCTCCCGTGGGTGTATAGGGCAACTTATTCGAGACGCAAGCCAGGGTCTTGTAAGGAAAGGTGACCTCGGCCTTACCCGCAAGCTCGGGATAACTGGCAATTACATCTTTTAACCGGGCTGTAATTACCTCTTGCTCGGCCGCCGGCAGGGCAGCCATGAAACTTACCGATAAGATCCGGTCGATGATCACCTTCTCGGCTGGGCCGGTATGACGGTGTGTGAATTGCCTCTCGCGAAGAGGCGTAAAGCCTTCGGCAGGAAAAACATTCCGCCACTTTTGCGAGCTGAACCTGGGGGCGTCGCCTTCGAAGGGCTTCATGATACGGCCCAGGTCCGCTACCCACGGCACGCTTTCGTCGCGAACGTTCCACACGAGGCCAAAAGCGCCGCCGGGTTTTAAAACACGCCAAATTTCCTGAACCGCTTCGCTTGTCGCAAACCAATGAAAGGCTTGCGCGCAGACCACGGCATCCACTGAGGCGTCATCGAGCGGAATATGTTGAGCAGACCCGCTCCGGGCATCGATTTCTGGGTATTGGCGGACCAACTGGTCCAACATTGCCCGGACCGGCTCCACCGCAATGACGCCTGCTCCGGTAGCCAGTAACCGGGGCGAAAATTTTCCCGTGCCCGCGGCAAGGTCCAGAGCTGTCTTACCGCCGCTTAGGTTAAGTTCCTCCACCAGCCAGGTTTCGATCTCTGGCGGGTAGTCAGGCCGGCCCGCAACATACGTGGCGGCGCCCGCGGAAAAACCGTGGACTGCTGTCTGATGGATATTGGTCATTTGCCCGAGTAGAAGCTATAGGTTGCCGTGTAGGGAACACGTTCTTCGCCGCCTGTGCAGGGCTTCGTGTCCGCTGAACCGCCGTGGGTGTCGCCGCGGCTGATGTAGGTCACGCTGGCCAGCTTGCCGGTTCCGCTCCCGGGCACCGCTTGCACCAACAAATTTGCCACCGAGGAACCGTCCGATGCCGGACGGCTCGCAATCGCCTTACCTTTGATCTCGCTGCCGTCCTTCAAACGCCAGGTTGGCCCGGCGAAGTGCGTTCCGATCGTCTCACCGTGTTCGTCCAGCAGGTGTGCGTCGGGAGCCTTCAGTGTCCATTTGCCGCTTTCACAGGAATAGATCTGCACGCCCTCCCCTTTGGCCGCGAGAATCAACGTCACCCCGGCGGGCGGCTCGACCGAGAGCGTCGCCGGCTGGCTCATATAGAAGGCGATGTCTTTTGCTGCTTTCGTCTCGACGCCCGGAGGCTCGAGAAATCCAAGATCCCGAAACCAGTCGATGAAACGGAATTGCCAGGTTCCGAAAGGAATTCCTTTACGATCCGTCAGGCCTCCGCTCATACGGCTCCCGTCGCGCAGTGGATCCCCGGGATGGCGCCCATTGGCGTAGATGTGCATTTCAAGATTGGGCACGCCGGCCGCCAGCATGGCAGCGAAGTACTCATCCGCCCAGATCGCGTGAATCTGGTCGTCGGAACCGGCGGAAGTGATAAACGAGGGTGGAACGTTTCGTGGGATCGGCGGGGCCACACGGCTGCGGGTGAAAGGCGTGGGGCCGGGGTAGATGACACCGGCGAAATCCGGCCGCGAAGAAATGCCCGCCAGGGGATCGCCGGAAGCGTTGTTCTTCTTGTCGAAATCGTCGTAGTAGACTGCGGCCGCGGTCGCCAATTCAGCGCCGGCCGAAAAGCCCATGATGCCGATCTTGTTGGGATCGAGGTTGAAGTCTTTGGCATGTGCGCGGACCAGGCGAATGGCCTGCTGCGCATCATAGACTTCGTCGGTGCGGGGGTTGTATCCGTCGCGCCGCAGACGGCTGCGCAGGATGATGGTGCTGACCCCGTAATTGTAGAAGAAGGGGACGAAGTCCGCGCCTTCCGAGCCCACGTTCAAAGTGTTATGCCCGCCGCCCGGCACCAGGATCACAGCCGCGCCCGTGTTGAGGCCACGCTCGACCGTATGCACCTCGATCGAAGGATTGTGAATATTGACAATGCTGTTGATTCGCCCTGGAACGGCCTGGCTCATGTTGTATTGCTCAGCCTGACGTACCTTTTCCATGTTGAGATAGGGTGACCCGGGCGGATACAGAGGGATGACAACGCCGCCTGGCAGAATCGGCTGGGGAGCATAAGGCGCATCTGTGGATGGCCCTGGTGCGGGCACTCCCATCGGTGCGGGAGGCGGGGGCTGCATGGTTTGTGCGGCGCACACCGTCACCGCCAAGAGCGGCAAAGCCAGAACTCTGATCGTCATTTTTATTGGCTCACTGGGCATCCGGCAAAATATGGATGGTATGCAGCCATACCTCCACGCTCTGCGGCCATGTGGTGACGGGAAGAGCGGTCCGGCGCAGGCCGTAGCCGTGTCCCCCTTGAGCATAGACGTGCAGTTCCGCCGGAACCTTCGCGTTCTTCAAAGCTAGAAAATAGACCACGGCGTTCTCCACGTGGACCGGATCGTCTTCGGCCTGCACGATGAAAGTAGGCGGCGTCTGCTTTGTGGGATGGATGTCCGGATTGGCAGCGAAGTTTTGGTCGTCGAGCGCCAGGTAGCCTGGGTAAACGATGACGGCAAAGTCGGGGCGGCAACTCAGCTTGTCGGCCGCGTCGATGGGGTCATAGAGTCTTTGGTCGAAGTGCGTGCTGAGAGCGGCCGCCAAATGCGCGCCGGCGGAAAATCCCAAAACACCCAGGCGATTGGCATCGATGTGCCATTCGGCAGCGTGCTGGCGTACCAGGCCGACTGCCCGCTGAGCATCTTGCAGTGGAGCGGAAGACTTCGGGTACGGGCCTGACTCGGGCACGCGATACTTCACCAGGATGCAGCTGATACCTTGCGCATTCAGCCAGTCGCATACTTCTGTGCCTTCAATATCAATCGCCAGGATGCGGTACCCGCCACCGGGAAAAACGACGACCGCGGCCCCCGTGTTGTTGCCCTTCGGTGCGTAGAACGTGAGCGTGGGATTCGAAACGTTACCGATACGAATGACCGCTCTGCCCGCGGGGCGGCTGTCCTTGTCGGTCGTCATATTGCCTTCCGGGCCAGGAGCGGGCTGACCGCCCGGTGCTCCGTTGGGCCATAAAGGGAGGGTCGGGTGGTCAGGGCTGGGCGGCCATGCGGGCGTTTGGGCAAGCAGGCAAGACGAAGCTGTCAGGACGGCGGCGGAGAGCAGCAGGCGAAAGCGCATGGATGGTGAAGACCTTTTCAGACCGCGGCCATGATCTCAGCCGCGGGGCCGGCGGCGCAACACGTTACTAGTGTAGTGCGTCTCACAGAGGGGCGTTTAACCGCCCTAGACAGAATTGTCATCCCCAGCGAAGCCGAGGGACCTGCAGTTTGCCTGACTCGCCACCGAACCTGCGGGGAAACACCTCCCCCGACGCCTCATGGAAAAACAGCTTTGGCCCACCCCACAAAAT
>JBARKD010000176.1:0-3263 GCA_049800615.1 Acidobacteriaceae bacterium
CCACTACGGCTGTAACCGGAGGGATCACGGGCGACGCTCACCGCGGCGAGGGCGGACGGCTATCCACCCTCGCCTAACGACATTCTCTTAAAAAATGTCGCCCTCTCTCTAGATACAAGGGATCTGCGGTTTCTCAACCGCGACGCAACGGCCGGCTCTACAACAGAATTGTCGTCCCGACCGAAGCGTAGCGTAGTGGAGGGATCTGCGGTTTACTGAACCTGCGATAGATCTTATGGAACCATCGGTTCGCACGAACACTCAAGGGCGGCTCACTCGAAAAGTCGGCCATGCTGCGGAGCGATGTTGCTTCGCTTGTCCAGAGTATCGACACTTCCAGCCAGGAGGCGGACAAACTCATCACATCGCTGGCTGCATCCGACAGCAAACCCTGAACAACAGAACGAGGAAAGTATGACGACAACCGTTACAGCTCCGGTGACACCCGAACGTATTATGCAGTTTGCCTGGGGTTATGTTCCGCCCCTGGTATTGGAAGCCGCGGTCCACAACCGTGTCTTTGATGTGCTCGATAGCGGTCCAAAAAGTCTTTCGCAGGTAAGCCAGGAAACGGGCGCTTCCACGCGCGGATTGGCTGCGGTGATGAACGTTCTCGTGGGCCTGGAGCTGCTCGCCAAGGATAAGCAGGGTCTCTATTCCCTGACCCCGGAAAGCTCCACGTTTCTGGTAAGCACCAAGCCTTCATTCCAGGGCGGGCTTCTTCGCCATGGAAGTGAGCAATTGATTCCCAAGTGGCTTCACCTGAACGAAATTGTCGAGAGCGGCAAGCCGGCGGCTTCGGTCAATGAGCAGGGAGCCGGAAGCGACTTTTTCCAGCGGTTCGTCAACGACATTCTTCCTCTAAGTTATCCCGCGGCCCAGGTGCTGAGCCGCCACTTAGTGGGCCATGGCAAGGAAGCCAAAGTCCTGGATCTTGCCGCAGGTTCAGGGGTCTGGGGCATTGCCATGGCGCAGGCATCCGACAAGGTCACCGTTACGGCTGTGGACTGGCCGGATGTGCTTCCCATCACCCGCAAGACGGTCGCCCGATTCGGCGTAGCGGACCGCTTTACTTTCGTGGCCGGTGACCTGCTCCAGGCGAACTTCGGCTCGGGACACACCGTGGCAACGCTGGGGCACATTCTGCACAGCGAAGGCCGGGAGCGCAGCCGCGAACTGTTGAAGAAGACGTTTGCCGCGCTCGCGCCCGGGGGGACCATCGCCATCGCCGAATTCCTGGTGAACCCGGAGCGGACGGGCCCGTTGAATGCCCTTATGTTTGCCGTCAATATGCTGGTGAACACCGACGCCGGAGACACGTATTCCTTCGAGGAAATCAGCGGCTGGCTGAAAGACGCGGGCTTTGCGGATGCGCGCACACTGGAGGCGCCTGGTCCTTCTCCACTGGTCCTCGCGACCAAGCCCTAAATAAAGCGAGGCGACCTGTTCCAGGTCGCCTCTGCCGCATGTTATTTCGCCTGGGCGCCAAAGGTAGGGGACTGCACCTGGGTAAATCCCGCGGGCACCTGGAAAGATGAGGCCGGCACGGCGTCCTGGGAGAAATTCGATTTCTGCATCGTCATTTCCATCAGGGTTGCGCTGGTAGGGGTCGCGGCCCCATCCGTCGCAGTCGCGGCAGGGGTAGTGGTATCGGCCGCCGGAGCCGCTTTCTTGTGGTGGAAGCCTCCCAGTGCGGAGCCACCGAGCGCGGATCCTATCAAACCGCTCATTGACGTGGGGGTGGAAGTGGGCGGGGTGCTGGACGCGGCGGCAGGAGGAGGTGCGGTCGTTTCCGCGGTTGCGGTACCAGTTCCGCTCCCGCCCATCGTCGTCACCTCCATCACCCTCGTCCCCTTCACCTTTGCCATCTCTTTTGCCATTTGCGCCATGGCATCCTCGGAACCCGGCTTGCCGGCGAATAATTGCGCCATGCCCGGATTCTGCCGCGTCATCTGATCCTTCCACGCGGACATATCCACGCCTGCCATTAGCTTCTGCGCAAAGCGCTTGTCAAAGTCCTGAATCTCTTTTACCTCAGGCGGGTCAGGCGCGATCCATGCATCGGTCGTCACGACATACGTAACCGTGTTTCCGGCGTCGGAAGGCGGTGCGTTGGGGTCTGTAACGTGCATCTGCAACGTGACCACCTGCTCCTGCGCCGTAAGCCCGTTCACATCTTTGCTGACGCCGGTGTTCTTGACGGAAACGTCGAAGCTGGTTTTTAGATCCGATTTCGGCTGCTGGGGCTGTTGCGGTTGCTCCGCCTGCGCCTGTTGCTTGGCCTGCTCCATCTGTTTCGGCATATTCTCGAATGCCTGGCGCATCTGGGCGAACGTCACTACTGAGTAGGTCTTCCGCAGCAGGTCCACATGGGTGATGGTTTCGCGATCGAGGTCGGTAATTTCGATCGAATCCTTGTTCAGCACCGCTTTCTGGTTGCCGTGCACCATGGTCGTCGAGGTTATCGGTGCAAACATGTCCCTCATCGATTTGCTGAGGAAGCTCATTTTTTTGAGCGGGGCCACGAGGGCGCCCCCCGTAACTTGGCTGGTTTCCTGATAACTTGAGTCGGCAAACATCATGTGGCTGACCGACAGCATGGCCCCCAGGAGCACGATCTTGCGTACGTTCACTTTCTTGCCTCCCAAAAATCTTTCTTCACTTTTGCAGTAGTGGCGGCCGCCGCGACGGCGTTTCATCCGGCTGAAGTATAGGCCCGGGAGGGAGGGGCCCGGAACAGGTTTGTTCAGCTTATCAGCACGACCGCGGCCCAGGATGATACATGCCCGTCCGGCAGAGTCCATAGTCACCGATGGGTCAACCAAGGTAACCGGATGTAACCGGATGTAACCGGATGGAGCCGGGTTTCCCGCGCCCGCCTTTTTAGGGGTAATTGCTGATTTCCACCAGATTTGCGTCGGGGTCCCGCAGGTAGATGGAGCGGATTTCCCCCACGGCTCCGTCCCGCGCCACGGGGCCCAGCTCAATGGCTATGCGCACCGCATTCAGGTGGGAGATTACTTCTTCAAGCGGGGTTTTCGTGATCAGGCAAATATCGCCTGATCCAGGCGTCGGGTGTTTCGCCTTAGGTTCGAATTCTCTTCCGGCCTGATGGAGATTGATCTTCTGCGCGCCAAAGCGGAGTGCCTTGCGCTCGCCGAACGTGATCAACTCCATGCCGAGGGCGGAAGTGTAAAAAGCTACAGTGGCGTCAATATCGGCGACCGTCAGAACCAGGTGGTCGAGATGGTCGATCGCAAATC
>JBARKD010000177.1:0-12929 GCA_049800615.1 Acidobacteriaceae bacterium
GGTTAATTACTTTCACGAAGATCACCAGCGCACCCTGGTGACACTGGCTTCGCAAATTGCGGTGGCCATCGAAAATGCCCAGCTGTATCAGCGGATCTCGCAGCAGGAACAGCGCCTCGAACATGACCTTGATATGGCGCGGGAAGTACAACTGCGGCTGCTGCCCCCAACGCCGTCCCGCAAACCGCACGCCGAAATTGCCACCCGGTTTTTACCCGCTCGCACCATCGGGGGCGATCTCTACGACTTTCTGCCGGATGACGATCAATGCCTCGGCATCGCCATGGGCGATGTGAGCGGCAAGGCGGCGCCTGCCGCGCTCTACGCGGCGCTGATCAGTGGAATCATGCGCGCCGCCAGCAGCCAGGCCTTATCTCCCGCCGCCATGTTGAAACAGCTGAATGACGCGCTCCAGGAACGAAAAATGGACGCGCAATACGTAACTATGGTTTTTGCGGTCTGGAACGATGAAAAGCAAACCCTGCAGATTGCCAATGCGGGCGCCGTGCAGCCGCTCTTCTGCCGCGCAGGACAGGTGGAAACGGTGCAGGCGGAAGGATTCCCGCTGGGCATGTTCAAAGATGTGAGCTATGAAGAGTTCACGCTTTCCACCCGCCCGGGAGACGCGATTATCTTTTTCAGCGATGGAATTGTGGATGCCCTGAACGATAAAGAGGAAATGTTCGGCGGCGATCGCCTGATCGCGTTGGTAGCCAGAGAACTGAAGAATACGGCTGAAGGAATGGTGGACGCGATCTACAAAGACCTCTTTGCTTTTCAAGGCGGGGTGGAGCGCTTCGATGACGAAACGGTGATCGTGGTAAAGGTTGTGGCCGCACCGGGTTAGGATAGACGTTGGAGCTCTCATTGACCGATATCCTGACCAGCGAACGAACGATTCGTCCGGCGCGCAATCTGCTGGGGAGCTTGCGACTCCCCGGCGACAAAAGCATTTCCCACCGCTATGCGCTGCTGGCGGCCATGGCGGAAGGCGCCAGCAAATTTGAGAATTTTTCCACCGGGGCGGATTGCGCCAGCAGTCTCAATTGCGTACGGCAACTGGGCGCGGGTGTGTCCCATTCGGGAGAATCGGTGACCGTGGAAGGCTGCGCGGGCCATTTGTCTTCCCCTGGCGAGGCGCTGGACTGTGGCAACTCCGGGTCTACGATGCGCATGCTGTCGGGTCTGCTGGCCGCGCAGTCCGGCGGGTTCGGCCTGGTGGGTGACGCATCGCTCAGCCGCAGGCCGATGGAGCGAATTCGCAAGCCGCTAACCGAGATGGGGGCGGTGGTGAATCTCACCGATGGCCACGCCCCGGTTGAGATTCACGGTGGGAAGCTGCACGGGATCGATTACCGGACGCCCGTGCCAAGCGCCCAGGTGAAGACCGCATTGCTTTTTGCCGGACTGCAGGCCGAGGGTCAAACCACGGTGCGGGAGGCCGTGCGTACGAGAGACCATGGGGAGCTGGCCTTGCGCGCCTTTGGCGCCGCGATTCAACGCACTACCGATTCGGTAAGCATCGCCGGAGGACAAAAGCTGCATGGGATCGAGGCTGTGGTGCCGGGCGATATGTCCTCCGCCGCTTTCTTCCTTTGTGCGGCCGCGCTTTTCCCGGAATCGAACGTGGTGTTCGATCAACTGGGCATGAATCCTACACGGGCAACTCTGCTTGATGTCTTGACCGCATTGGGAGCGAAGGTGCATGTGCTTGACCTCGAAGAAAAACATGGCGAGCTGATGGGCAGCGTTCAACTCACTCCGCCGTCAGAGGGTTTGGGCAGCACGGAGGTACGGGGCGCACTCGCCGCGCAGTTGATTGACGAGCTCCCCGTCCTGGCAGCCATCGCGCCCTATACCCGCGGGGGCATTCGCATCCGCGATGCGCGTGAACTGCGGGTGAAAGAGAGTGATCGGATTGCGTTGGTGGCTAAGAATTTGCGGGCCATGGGAGCGGAACTGGATGAGTTCGAAGACGGCCTCGATGTCCCCGGAGGTCAGCGGCTGCACGGCGCGGAGGTGGACTCGGATGGCGACCATCGCATCGCGATGGCCTTCGCCGTGGCTGCGTTACGTGCCGAAGGCGATACGCTGATCCTGGGAGCAGACGCCGCGGCGGTCTCGTTCCCGGAGTTCTATTCCCTACTGGAGCAGGTCACGGAACGATAGACATGGCGCCGGTAAACATTTCGCGACGGAAATTCCTGGCCACGGCGGGATGCGTGACCGCAGGCTCGCTCTTGCGGCGGGCCGGCGCCGAGGCGAAGCCGATGCGGCTGGGCGGCCCGATCTTTGTGAAATCGGACGACCCGGCGGTTCTGGCCAAGGCTCATCGCGATCTGGGCTACCGTGCAGCCTATGCCCCGGCCGATCTTTCTGTAACCGACAAGGATCGCATTGCCACCACTGTCAAGGAATTTGCCCGCCAGGACGTGGCGATCGCCGAAGTGGGAGCGTGGAAAAACATGCTCGATCCAGACCCGGAGAAACGCAGAAGCAACGTGGCCTACGTCACCGAGAGGCTGGCGCTGGCCGAAGCACTGGGAGCGCGCAACTGTGTCGATATCGCCGGTTCCTACGATGCGAAAGTCTGGTACGGAGAAAACCCAAAGAACCTAAGCCAGGAGTTTTTCGATGCCACGGTCGAAAACTGCCGCAGGCTCATTGACGCGGTCAAACCGCAACGCACCTTTTTCAGCATCGAAATGATGCCCTGGAGTATTCCCAGCACTCCGGAGGAATACGTGCGCCTGGTGAAGGCCGTAGATCGAAAAGCGTTCGGCGTTCATATGGACGTGTGCAACACCATGAACAGTCCGGTTCGCTTTTACAACAACAGCGAGGTCATCCGCGACTGCTTCCGCAAGCTCGGGCCCTGGATCAAGTCCTGTCATGCGAAAGACCTGCAGTGGGGTCCCGGGGTTCAGGTGTACATCCAGGAGGTCGTTCCCGGAACCGGCCTGATTGATTACAAGACCTATCTTCAGGAACTATCGCGGCTGGGAACCGATGCGCCGTTGATGCTCGAACATCTGCACAGCGAAGCGGAGTACACCCAGGGCCGGGAGTACATCCAGGGAGTCGCCAGGTCGCTCGGCTTGTCGTTTGCGCCATCCTAAGTAACGGCATGAGTGAAACCATCCTGATTCATTTCTCCGGCCGCGACCGGCCAGGCCTGGTTGCCGAATTCACTGCGATTTTGTCCAGTTATGACACCTGTGTCCTGGATATCGGGCAGGCGGTCGTGCATGAGACGCTATCGCTGGGTTTGCTGATCGAGATTCCGCGAGGGGAGAGTTTCCGCAAGCTCGAGAAAGTCCTCACTACCCGTGCGAAAGAATTGGGATTGCAGATCAATCTCAGTTCGATTGCAAAATCCGATCTGGAAGAGTGGATCGAGGCGCAGGGTAAGCAACAGTTTATTGTTACGATTTTGGGCCGGGCGATTTCCGCCCACCATCTCGCCCGGGTGAGTGCCATTATCGCCCAGCACGGTTTGAACGTGGACCGCGTCGAACGCCTGTCAGGGCGTTTGTCGCTGGCCGTACATTCCCCGGATGCCAATGCCTGCGTGGAGCTGACGGTGAGCGGAAATGCTTCCTCCGAGCAGGCGATGCGGGCGGCATTTCTCGCTACCGCGCACGATTTGAGAATCGACATCGCCTTCCAGCGCGAGAGTATTTTCCGCCGCAACCGGCGGCTGTTTGCCTTCGATATGGATTCCACGCTCATTGACGGTGAGGTCATTGATGAATTGGCCAGGCTGGCCGACGCCGCCGATCAGGTGGTCAAGATCACGGAATCTGCCATGCGCGGGGAAATTGAGTTCCAGGAAAGCTTCCGCAGGCGCGTGGCGCTGCTTCGCGGACTTCCGGAGGCCAGGGTGCTTGATCTGCTGGACACCATTCCTCTGGTTGAGGGCGCGGAGCAATTAATTGGGACGCTGAAGAGGCTGGGATATAAGACGGCAATCCTCTCTGGAGGATTTAACTTCTTTGCCCGTCATTTACAAGTGCGCCTGGGAATCGATCACGTTTATGCCAATGATCTGGATATCGAAGGTGGAGTGGTCAGCGGGCAGGTGCGGACGCCGATCGTAGACGGTCCGCGCAAGGCCGAGTTGCTGCGCATGATTGCCCATGAAGAAAATATTTCTCTCGAGCAGGTTGTGGCGGTTGGGGACGGCGCCAATGACCTCCCCATGCTCGGCATCGCCGGCATGGGGATTGCCTTTAGGGCCAAGCCGCTGGTGCGGCAAACAGCCAGTCATGCGATTTCGTTTCTTGGGTTGGATTCGTTGCTCTATTTGATTGGGGTGCGCGACAGGGATTTGCCTGGCAATACATAACCGCAGATTTCTCCACTGCACTATCCTTCGGTCGGGACGACAATTTTGTTGTACAGCCGGCCGTTGCGTCGCGGTTGAGAAAACTGGATATCCCTCCGTTACCCTGCGTGTGCTGCTACTATGCCCCCAACGGGGGAAGCTGTGCCGAAGAAGCCTGCCACACTGCAATACCTGGTTTTCGCCCTGGTGGCCGCGGCCGCGATTACCTTCTATGTGGTCGATGCGGCGGGCCAATATCAATACCTTTGGTACGGCCATGAGCGGGCCGCCCCGCCCGTCTACCTGGGCGAATCGAACCATGTGAACTACGCGACCAAGCCGGCGGAAAAGGCGGGAATTCACCAGGGCGACCGGGTCTTGGCGGTAAACGGCCTTCCCTTACGCAGTTTCGCGACGATTCTTGACTCGACCCATGCCAGCCAGCCTGGAGATCCTATCAGCCTGCTCATCGAAGGAAAGGACGGCAACCGCAAGGTTATCCAGTTTCCGCTCGCTTCCCAGGTTACAGGCGGCAAACTCACGCGGTCTTTCCGCTTCTTCATACTCTTCCTGCAGCTGATCTTCCCGGGATTTTGCCTTCTGATCGGGCTGGGGGTGGTTGCCGCCAAACCACGGGATCCAAACGCCTGGTACGTCCTCGGCATTCTCGGATTCATCCAATGTCTCTTCGCCAATCCCGGTTACTTCGGCGGCCCGATCCTGCCGTTCATGTACCTCTATTCGGACCTGGTCTTCAATGCGTTCAGCCTCAGCATGCTGCTGTTTGGAATTCACTTTCCCGAGCGGGCGCGCCTGGATGTTCGGTTTCCCTGGGCCAAGTGGATTCTCATTGCTCCTACTCTGATCTTTAGCGCACTGGATATATTCGTGCAGTTGGGCCGCAATATCGATTTGCGCATCTCCTCCTGGATTCCAGCCTGGCTCGCAAGGATCGACGACAGGACTGAAACTGCGATTGCCGCGATCTGCATTTGCCTCTTCTTCTTCCTGCTCTTCCCCAAGTACTTCACCGCATCCACAAGCGACGCGAAGCGGCGCCTGGGTGTCCTGGTTTGGGGAGCAGAGTTGGGGCTGACACCCCTGTTCGTAGGCGTAATTATCGCCCAGGTTCGCAGCCGCAGCTTCCAGGATGCCGTCCCCACCTGGTATTTCTGGTGCTGTCTTGTCCTGTTCATTTTCTTTCCGTTATCCATGGCCTACGCCCTCGTCGTGCAGCGCGCTATGGAGGTCCGCCTGCTGGTGCGTCAAGGCACACAATATGCGCTGGCCCGCGGCACGCTCAATGGCATACGAGTCGTTTTGGTCACGCTGCTCGGGTTTACGCTTTATCAGTTATTAAGCAGGCCGCAGCCTTCCCATACGGCACGGACGTGGGCTTTCGTGCTTACCTTCCTGTTCCTGGCCATGCAGCTTGGCGGCAATAGACGGCTCTCGGCATGGATCGATCGCAAATTTTTTCGCGAGGCGTACTCGACTGAGCAGGTACTGAGCGAACTCTCCGAGGAAGCCGGCCGATTCACGGAAACGCGCCCGCTCCTCGAAACCGTGACCCGCCGCATCTCAGACACGCTGCACGTTTCTCAAGTCGGAGTGCTGTTGCAATGCGCCGGAGGTTACTGCCTGGAAGAGGCTGCCGGCACGTCCTCTGACATGGGAGTGTCCTTGCAGACTTCGTCACTCACCATCAAAAAGCTGCGCAATGAGAAACGTCCCCTCACCGTCTATTTCGACGATCCCGACGGCTGGCTGATGCTGGCCAGCGAGACCGAACAGGAAACGCTCAAGCGTTTATCCGCCGAAGTTCTCATGCCCTTGCCCGGCCGTAAAGATCTGGTCGGCGTCATTGCGCTTGGACCGAAGCGCAGCGAGGCTCCGTATACGCGCAGCGATTTAAGTTTGCTCCGCTCTGTGGCCAGCCAGACGGGCTTGGCCATTGAAAACAGCCGCCTCTTTGCCTCTTTGGCGGCAGAGGCCGTGGTCCGCGAACGTGCCAACCGGGAAATGGAAATTGCCCGCGAGGTGCAACGGCGACTGTTTCCCCTGGTAGCTCCATCCGTTCCTGGTGTGGACATCGCCGGGCATTGCCGGCCCGCCCTGGGAATCGGCGGCGACTACTACGACTTCATCGCGCTGGACCGAGAGAATAACGGCAGCGCACGGCCGTCGTCTCGTCTCGGCATCGCAATTGGAGATGTCTCCGGCAAGGGTATTTCCGCCGCCCTTCTCATGGCGAGCCTGCGTGCTTCGCTGCGCGGACAGACTTTGACTGGCTTCGACCTTGCCCATCTGGTACGCAATGTAAACCTGCTTCTGTACGATTCCTCCGATTCCAACCGGTATGCGACATTCTTCTTCGCAGAGTATGACCCGGCAACACGCCGGCTAACGTATGTCAATGCTGGTCACAATGCGCCTGTAGTCCTGCGGCGACGGCGTGCCGCGACCAATGCGCCGGAACAGCCTTCGTGCAGTAACGAAGACGGAACGTCCGCGGCAGGACAAGCCGCTCTCGTCCATGCTGTCGTTTCCGCCGTTGTTCAGCAGTCCAATAGCGGACCCTACGAGATCCTACGGCTGGAAGAGGGTGGTCCAGTCGTCGGCCTTATACCTGAAGCGTGCTATCAACAATGCGTGGTCACGATGGAGCCTGGGGACGTACTGCTTGGCTACACGGACGGCATCAGCGAGGCGATGAACCACCAGGACGAAGAATGGGGCGAGGATCTCATGATCGAGAAAGCGGCGAGCTGCCTGCATCTTTCCGCACAGCAGATGCTCGATTGTCTGCTTGAGTCCGCGGACCAATTCGCCTCCGGAGCGCCCCAGCATGACGACATGACGCTGATATTGATGAAGATCGCCGCTACTGGTTGAGTGCGCCTTGCAGGCGCCGGGCGGCTCCCGATCGTAGTCTGTTAGCGGCTTGAGCTTTTGAGTGTGTGCTTTTGCTGATGCGGATTATCCTTCGCTTCAGGGCCCACCGCGCGTAAGTAGGACGCGGCCGACATGAGCCGCACCGCCGGCTTTATGTCGTAAAATCCATCGCTCAGCGCTTCCATCGCGTCCTGGGTGTGATAGTCGCCCAATGCCTTGGCGGCCGCCGCACGGACCAGCGGATCAGGATCATCCATAGCGTTGATGAATATCTTCATGGCAGCAGGCGATTGATTTTCTTCGAGCAATGTGGCGGCGACCACCCTGGGATGAATTCCACTCTTTCCATTGAAAGAACGCATCGCACTCAGCCCGAGTCCAAAGGGTCCTAAAACAGCGTAGGCGCCCTGCTCCAAACCGATCTGCTCCAGTTTCGAGCGGCTGTGCAAATCCTGATCCGCTTCGTGTTTCTCGGAGCTCACCAATCCGCGATTTGCCGTGCGGTCACCTCCGGCAACTGCTTCCAAAATGCGTTCCCCGCTGTGGTCGTTCATCTTCCATAGTCCTACCGCTGCGGCAAAACTGACTTCCGGAGCCGGGTCGTTGCATGCCTCTTTCAGTTGAGAAAGAAAAACCGGATTCTTGCTCGCACCCATGGTTGTTACGGCTGCCATGCGAACATAGCGGTCCGGATCCTTTCGCGCGGTGGTCAACCATTCAACCGCGCGAGAGAAATTGCCGAGCGTGCCCAGGGCTATCACGGCATCAATCCTGATTTGCTCTGCCTTCGCCGCGGTGTTGGCTTGTGCGGTATTCAGCATGTCCCAGGCGGTGTTGGTCTGAGATTGCACCGTCGTGACAGACTTTGCTGGTTTGGCGACTGGCACATCCGGTTCTTCCTGGTTGTTAGAAGTTGTTGCTGCCGATGATGCCTGCTTGGGTTGCGCGCCTTGGCTTAACGCCGGGGGAATCCAGGCTAAGAGCCCTGCTAAGACAATCAAGACCATT
This sequence comes from Acidobacteriaceae bacterium, assembly GCA_049800615.1. Lineage (GTDB taxonomy): Bacteria > Acidobacteriota > Terriglobia > Terriglobales > Acidobacteriaceae > PALSA-350. The sequence goes on from JBARKD010000177.1 coordinate 8,231, forward strand.
TGTTTCTTCATCTTGCTTCCTCGGAGTTTCTGGCTAACTCCAAATTATTGGACGTTTTCCAAGAGGCTCAAGGTGCAAAACCTGCCTCCTGCGCCGCCCGTGCCTCGGTATGATGGCTGATACGATTTCCCTAGGGTGATTTTTATGGTGCAGGATTCCGGCAAGCAGCAAATCCTGTCGGCCCAACTCCGGCTTTTGTATGCCAATGGGAACCTGGCGATCAGCGTTTCCATCCTGGTCGCCAGCACCCTGGCAGTCTTGCAATGGCGGGTCACCAGCAAGCTGGTCGTTGCCAGCTGGTGGCTCTACATGACGCTCGTGGCCGTGGTGAGATTTGCCATCGCGCGGCGCTACGCAAAAGCGTCGCCTTCTCATGCGGATCTTCACCTTTGGCGCAATGCCTTCATCACAGGCATTGCGCTGACTTCCGCTGGTTGGTCCTCGGCGGGCATTCTGCTCTACCCGCCGGCTTATCTCATCAACCAGCTTCTTCTCCTCTTCGTTTTAGGGGGAATGATGCTGGGCGCCTCGGCATTGCTGGCTCCCCGGCAAGAGGCGTTCCTGACGTTTCTCATCCCTACCGGCGTCGCCCCCTCTGTTCGCCTTCTGATCGCGGGCGATCGAATCCACATCACCATGGGGCTTCTGGCGCTGGTGTTTACCGGGGCGGCTCTCGTCACCACCGTCCGGCTCCATCGCATGGTGACGTCATCGTTGAGATTGCAAGTGGAGAATCGCGACCTGGTGGAAAACCTAAAAGCCGCAAACCAGCAAACCGCGGCCCTGAATCAGGATCTGGAGCGCCGGGTTGAGGAGCGAACCGCCGAACTGCACCACTCCACCGAACAATTGCGGGCGGAGATTGCCCAACGCGAACAGGCGGAAGAAGAACTACTTCGGGCACAAAAACTCGAGTCGCTGGGCGTGCTGGCGGGGGGCATCGCGCATGACTTCAATAATTTTCTGACCGTCGTTCTGGGAAACCTCGAGCTCGCAAAAGCGCAGCTCAAATCGCGCAGGCCGGCCGAGGAATTTCTTGAGCAAGCGTCCACAGCCTGCCAACGCGCCACGTTCTTATCGTCGCAGTTACTGACCTTTGCCAAGGGCGGAGCTCCGGTCAGGCGCGTGGTATCGATCGCGCAACTTGTTACCGACGCCGTTCAACTGGCACGCACCGGTTCCTCCGTCAGCATCGACGTCAAGATGGCACCAGGTCTCTGGTTTGCCGAAGTCGATCCGGGGCAGATTGGCCAGGTGCTGCACAACATCCTGCTCAACGCCCGGCAGGCCATGCCCGCTGGAGGGACAATCGGGGTCTGGGCAGAGAACATTCCCGACCCGTCCGGAGGAGATGAGCCGCGGGTGAGAATCTCGATCCGCGACCACGGGCCCGGCATTGAACCCGAGGTGCAGGGACGGATTTTCGATCCGTATTTCACCACCAAGCCCGGCGGCAGCGGTCTGGGTCTGGCAACCGCTTATGCCATCGTGGCCAAACACGGTGGACAAATCGCAGTCGAATCAATCCCTGATAAGGGGACGTTATTTACCGTGCATCTGCCGGCTGCTCTCGAAGCGCAGTTACCCGAAGCGGTGGCGGTTTCCAGCATAGAAATGGGCACCGAGCGCCTTCTCGTGATGGACGATGATGACACTTTGCTGGTTCTCTTCAAGGCTGTGCTGACACAACTCGGTTATGACGTCCAGACTGCCCGCGATGGAGCGGAGGCAATTGCTCTTTACCAGGCGAGCAAGATTGAGGGATCGGGCTTTGACGCTGTCTTGCTGGATTTGACCGTGACCGGCGGAGTCGGTGGTTTGGAAGCGGCCGCCCATCTGCGACAATTCGATCCCGCAGCCAGGCTTATTGTTTCCAGCGGGTACTCCGATGCTCCCGTCATGTCTGATTTCCGCGAATACGGCTTCGACGCCGTCATCCCCAAACCGTGGACGGTGCCTGAAATGAGTCACGTTCTTCGCCGCGTGCTGATGAATGCCTGAGCCCGCCGGTATTTGCCTTTGCGCTTAAGAGTGTTTCCCGTCGAACAAATGGGCAGCATGGGTAACCGCAGCGCCGGCACGCAGAGCAGCGGTCACCATTGCCGTTTCTGCAATTTCTTCGCTGGTTGCCCCTGCGCTCTCGGCCGCGGCGCGATGCAAATGGAGGCAGTACGGGCATTGCGTAGTCAGCGCCACCGCCAACGCGATGAGTTCCTTATATTTCTTGGGAACAACGCCATCGGCCAGGGCGGCCTTATCGAATGCCCAAAAGGCTTCCACGGCTTTGGGCGCGCCCTCGCCGAGGGCTTTCAGGTTCTTTAATTTTGCTGTGTCGTACATTGCTTCTCCTTAGATCTCGTAGCGAGTTCACATCTTATCAGCGGCTGCGAGAAAAATATGTCGCGCCGATACACCATGCCGGGGTGCGCTCCACAGAGTCTGAGCAAAAGTCTTTTTGACAGGATCACCGTTGACGCACCCAGCCCTGCGCGTTATCGTTGAGCAATCTGGTGTTCGGGAAGGCGGTGCGAATCCGCCACTACCCCGTAACTGTAAGCGCGGAGACTTGAACCTAAAACGCTCAAGCCACTGGGAGAGATCCTGGGAAGGCTGGTTCAAGGTTGAGGAAGCGTAAGTCAGGAGACCGGCCAGATGCCCTCCAGGGCCGTTTTCAGCTTCGATGGGAGAGCTGAAAAGCAACCTCACTGACGTCTTGCTGGTCAGTACGGACGCTGCCTTTTTGATTGGATCCCGCTTCGCGCCGGAGTGTGCCTGCGCCAGAGGCGATAAATGCTCCTGAATCGGAACACGGTGACCCTGGTGCTGGGGGGTGCGCGCAGTGGCAAAAGCCAGTACGCACAGCGCTTGGGAGAGCGCGCGGGAAAGGTCGTTTTCGTCGCCAGCGCCCGGGCCGAAGATGAAGAGATGCGGGATAAGATCGAGCGTCATCGCGGCAGCCGGCCGCGGCATTGGCAAACCGTTGAAGAATCTTTAGCTCTGGCCCAGACCATCATCCATTACGGTCCCACATGCGACCTGATGATCATCGATTGCCTCGCGTTCTTCGCCGCCAATCTGCTCGAGGCGGGCAGCGACGGCCAAAAAGAGATCGAGGCCCTCTGCGGGTCGCTCGAATCACCCCAATGTTCCGTTGTGCTGGTCTCCAATGAGGTCGGCAGCGGCGTGGTGCCCGAATATCCCTCGGGCCGGCGTTTTCGCGATCTTCTGGGCGAGATGAATCAGAGGGTAGCCCAAGTAGCCTCCAACGTGCTGCTGCTGGTCGCCGGTTTGCCGTTGGTGCTCAAAGGCCACGCGGATGTCCGCCCATGACCCGACTCTCAAAAATTTCGCTTCCTCTCCTGCTGACGGGTGTCTTAGTCACGACGGCGCAGGCAAGCCGCGTGCTTACGGATGAAACTGGACGCAAGGTCACGGTCCCCGATCATCCACATCGGGTGGTGTGCCTGGTGCCGAGCGTTACCGACACGGTATTCGAGCTTGGATCCGGCGACGATGTGGTGGCCGTCAGCGACTACACCGCCTATCCTCCGGCCGCGGTCAAGAAGCCGAGCATCGGCAGTCTCATCAAGCCCTCGATCGAGACCATTCTTTCCCTGCATCCCGACCTGGTTCTGGGAAGCAGCATTCCCTCTTCCACAGAAACCGCGGCTCAATTGGAAACAGTGGGGATCCCGGTGTTTTTCGTCGACCCGCACGGTCTTGCGGGCATCCTGCGGTCCATCGACAGCGTGGGCGCCGTTCTCAATCGCGAGCCCCAGGCGGCAGCGCTGAGAGCCAGCATGACCCAGCGGATTGCGGCGGTCAAAGCCAGAGCGGCCGGCAAACCAGAACCGAAAGTTCTGGTTCCCGTCTGGTATGACCCGGTTGTGACCGTCGGCAAGCACGCGTTCATTACCGAAATCGTAGAAACCGCGGGAGCAAAGTCGGTGACCGACGATTTGGCTGCCGAGTGGCCCCAGGTTAGCCTGGAAACGATCATCGCCCGCGCGCCGGATGCCCTGGTGCTCTTCCGCGGAGGCAAGGTTTCTATCGAGACCCTGCAGAATCGGCCTGGCTGGAGCAGTCTTGCCGCGGTTCGCGGCAACAAAGTCTACTATGTCGACTCCGGCATTCAGGAGCCAAGCCCCGTCGCCATCAATGCATTGGAGGAATTAGCCAGGGAATTTCATCCTTAGTTCGTTCGATGTCAACCAATAACCACGGCAAGGTAACGAGAAGGCGGTGAAAGTCCGCCACTACCCCGTAACTGTAAGCGCAGAGAACCCGGCAAAGGAAGATCAAAGCCACTGGGGAATATCCCGGGAAGGCAGCCAGGGTTTGCCGACGCGTAAGTCAGGAGAACGGCCTTGCTTCACCAACCCGAGGGGGAAGAAAGTGTCGAAATTTCTGAATTTTCGCTGTGCGATGCTGCTGGCCGCGCTGCTGTTTCCATCATTGGCCGCTTTCGCCGGCGAGGGTGGAACACTGCATGGAACCGTAACCGATCCGCTGGGCGCAGTGGTGGCCTCGGCCGCCGTGGAATTGATCCAGGGCACATCGGTCATACAACAGACCAGCACTGACAGTTCCGGCGCGTACAGTTTCGCCGTGAACAAGACGGGGCGTTTTCAGGTTCGGGCTGCCGCACCCACATTCCAGCCCACCACCAGCAATCCTGTTTTTGTAACCACCACGGAAA
>JBARKD010000178.1:0-8509 GCA_049800615.1 Acidobacteriaceae bacterium
GGTAAAGACACTCTCGAAATTACCCAGTTTTCCTCTGCCGACGAGCTACCGCCTTTGCTGTACGAGAAGCCCTATTTTGTTGTCCCCAAGAAAGGCCCGCAAGCCGCGGCCTTCGCGGTGGTTCGCCAGGCAATGATCGATACGGAGACGGTGGGCGTGGGAGAGATTGCTTTCGCGGGCCGCGAGCACCTGGCCGCGCTCGCAGCCGCGCCCGACCGCAAGCAACAGGGCATGATGCTCTACCTGCTGCGCTTTGCCGAAGAGCTGCGCGATCCCGCTGAATACTTCGGCAAGGTCACTGCAGCAAAGGTAGAGGCCTCCCAGCTTGACCTCGCCAAACAGCTCATCAAGACGTACAAGCGTCCGCTGGAGCTGGATAAGTTCACAGACGATTACGAGGCCGCCGTGCGCGAGCTGGTAGAAGCAAAGCTCGCGAACAAGCCATTGCCGAAGGAGAAGCCGGCGAGGGAGCGCGGTAAGGTGATTGATCTGATGTCCGCGCTGCGCCAGAGCCTGGCAACGAAAGGCCATGCCAAGCCCGCCCAGACGCATGCAAAGAGCTCATCGGCTTCCGCAAAGCGCAAACTGAAGCTGGTTCACGGCAAGCGTAGCAAGACGGCGTGAGAGAGACTGATAAAGGGTAGGGGCTTTCGCGTCGCCCGGCATATGCTGCCGATCGAGAAACTGCAGGTCTCTCCACTCCGGTCGAGACGACAATTCAGAGGAGTGAGAAAGACAGCGTTCCCACGAAACTTCCCACGCCGCTTACGTTAGTTGAGGAGGCGTGAGAGAGACTGATAAAGGGTAGGGGCTTTCGCGTCGCCCGGCATGTGCTGCCGATTGAGAAACTGCAGGTCTCTCCACTCCGGTCGAGACGACAATTCAGGGGAGTGAGAAAGACAGCGTTCCCACGAGACTTCCCACTCCGCTACCCCGGCGCATACGTTAGTTGAGGAGTTGTGCCACATCAGAGAACTGCCCTCAGACGCTGAGGTGTAGAGTTCTCCCTTAAGGAGAAGGCACGGATGGTAAGCAAGAAGAAGGCGGCGCAGCCAGCATCTTCCTCGGGCCTCGTCGATCAGCAATTGGATCGCTATCGCGAGATGCGCGATTTCAATAAGACGGCCGAACCAAGCGGGCACGCGGCCGTGCCCAGTGATTCCGGCTCGCTCCCTTTTGTGATCCAAAAGCATGCCGCCACCCGCCTGCATTACGACTTTCGTCTCGGCCTGCACGGGGTTTTAAAGAGCTGGGCTGTGGCAAAGGGGCCGAGCTATGTGCCCGGAGATAAGCGCCTAGCGGTTCAGGTTGAGGATCACCCAATGGAATATGGGGGCTTCGAGGGCACCATTCCCAAAGGACAGTACGGCGGCGGTACGGTGATGCTGTGGGATGAAGGCACCTGGGAACCGGTGGGCGATGCGGATCAGGGATTAGCCAAGGGCAATCTGAAATTCGTCCTCCACGGTAAGAAGCTGCATGGAAAATGGGTGCTGGTACGCATGGGCGGGAAGGCGGCCAACGAGGCAAAACCGAATTGGCTATTGATCAAGGAGCACGACGAACACGAGCAAACCGCCGATGACACGCCGATTACGGAAAGCGAGCCCAACAGCGTGCTCACCCGACGTGACATGGATGCGATTGCGCACGAAGGGGATCATGTGTGGCAATCGAACCGGCCGGAGACAAGCAAACCGGGCAGAACCTCCACGGCTCGGCCAGCGCGTGCGGCCGCTTTCAGCCCATCCGATCTCCCCGGAAAAAAGGAAGCCGAGCCCGCATTTCTCCCTCCTCAGCTTGCCTCAGAAGCGCTTTCGCCCCCGGAAGGCGCGCAATGGGTACACGAGCTCAAGTTAGACGGCTACCGCGTACAGGCGCATATCGGCAAAGCGGGGAAAGTGCGGCTCTTTACCCGCAGCGGGCTGGACTGGACTCACCGCATGTCGGGGATTGCTCGTGAGATGGGCAAGCTCTCCGTCGAGGGCGCCATTGTGGACGGCGAAGTCGTGGCGCTGGAGGAGTCCGGGCAAAGCAGCTTTGCTCTTCTGCAAGCGGCCTTCGAGGAGGGGGCGAAACATCCCCTGAACTACTTTGCCTTCGACCTGCTGCACCTGAATGGGCACAATTTGCGCCAGGAACCCCTGGTCGAACGCAAACGGATCCTGTCTCAACTGCTCGACACCCTGCCCGACCATGAGGTCATCCGTTACAACCAGCATATCGAGTCAGACGGCGCTCACATTCTTGCCGAGGCTTGCAAGTTAGGCGCCGAAGGGATTGTCTCCAAACGTTCGGATGGGGCGTATACCGGCGGCCGCAGCAAATCGTGGATCAAAATCAAGTGCTTTCGCCGGCAGGAATTCGTCATCGGGGGCTTCACCCGGCCAAATAATGGAACGGATGGCATCGGGGCCCTTTTGCTGGGGTATTACGAGGACAAAAATTTGATTTATGCCGGACGGGCAGGCACGGGATTCACCCAAGCCAATTCGCGCCGGCTGCGCCATCAGTTGGAAGAAATAGCGCAAGCAAAGAATCCTTTCACAGGCGTGCCGGCCGCAGCGGCTAAAGGGGCTTACTGGGTCAAACCCGAATTGGTCGCCGAAGTGCAATTTACCACCTGGACGGCGGACAATCTGATACGGCAAGCCAGCTTCAAGGGGCTGCGAGAAGACAAAAAGCCGTCCGAAGTGCGCCGTGAAGTAGCGGATGCGAACTTGCTGAAGGGGCAGTCACGCCAAGCGGCGGCGAAGACCGCCAGCCATGCTGCCCCGGCAAAAAAGGACTCACCACCTCCCGCTGCCAGGAAGCCCGGCTTCAAGGTGACTCATCCAGACAAAATCGTGGATCCCGAGACAGGGGTCACCAAGCAGGCCCTGGTCGATTACTACCTTGCCGTATCGCCACGCATGCTGCCTCACGTGGCCGGGCGTCCGCTCTCCCTGGTGCGGTGCCCCAATGGCGCGGGAAAAAAGTGCTTTTATCAAAAGCATCTGGGCCCCGGTATGCCCCCAGGAATCGGAGGAGTGGAGATTCCCGATAAGCGAGGCAACGGATCAGAGACCTATGTCACGGTCGAGGGCGATGAATCGCTGGCCGGGCTGGCGCAAATGAACGTGATCGAGGTACATCCCTGGGGCTCGACCAACGCAGATCTGGACCATCCCGACCGCATCATCTTCGATCTGGATCCGGACGAGGCGGTATCGTGGGCAACACTTTGCGATAGCGCGGTGGAGGTCCGGGAGCGGCTGAAACAGCTCGGCCTGGAGAGCTTTGTCAAAACGACGGGCGGCAAAGGTTTGCACGTTGTGGCTCCGATCCTGCCCAGGTATGGCTGGGAACAGGTCAAGGCGTTTACCCATGCCTTCTCGGCGCAGATGGAACAGGATAACGGCAAGCTGTACATCAGCAAGATGACCAAGGCAGCGCGCACCAACAAAATTTTCGTGGATTACCTGCGCAACGAGAGGGACGCGACGGCGGTCGCTCCCTATTCGAGCCGGGCTCGCCTGGGTATGGCGGCGGCAATGCCTCTGGAGTGGAGCGAGCTAAAGTCGTCCGAACGGCCTAAGTTCCTGATCGCCCGGTTCGAGGAATGGCGCGATCGACTGGAAAAAGATCCCTGGCAAGCTATGCTGACGAGCCAGCAGGAAATCCCGGCAAAGCTGTTTGGAACGGAGTAGCGGCTTGTGGCCGGTCTTCTGTTCGATTTGACGGCGGGGCTGAAGCCCCGCCCCTTCAAAACAAGCTAGTAGATGCGGAAATTGACTTCGATGTTGACTTCCACCGGGACAGGTTTTCCCTGCAGCGTTGCCGCCTTGAATTTGTACTGCTTCACGGCCTCGACTGCCTTCTCGTCCAATCCCATGCCCAGGTGTCGTACAACCTGAACCCGCTGCGGATTGCCCTGAGCATCCACAATCAGCGAAACCACGCACACGCCCTGGTACTTGGCACGACGCGCTTCATCGGAAAATTCAGGGTCCGGAGCAAAGATCAACTGCGGCGCGGAAACTCCGCCACCCACGTGGTAGAGGCCTCCGCCGTAGCCGCCGCCTTCGCCAGGGCCATATCCATTACCCTTGCCGGAGCCGATCCCGCCTCCGGAACCTGTGCCCATGCCGCCGCCACTGCCGGTGCCGTTCGAAGCTGGTCCCACCACGCTGGTGCGCGGGTCACCGAGATTCGGCAGGGTGTTGTTAGGTAGCTGGATATCCTTGGGCATCATGATCGAAGGCTCGACCGCGAGCTTGGGATGATCGTTCTTGATCACCATCGGCGGGGTGATCGGCTTTTCCTCAAACTTGGGTAATTTGCCTTTGGGCGCCTGGATGATGTCGTGGGAACCGCCGCCACCGCCGCCGCCCATTTGAGGACCCTTGGGAGCAATGGGCATGTACTGCGGCACATCAATATTCGTTAACAGCTCCTTCTTGGTTACAGCCTTCTTCACCGCAAGGAAGGTCCAGAGGATCACGCCGATGATGAGGACGTGCAGGCCGATGGAGATGATGGACGAAGCTTTGGTGCGCTGCTCCGCCATCGGGTCGACGACGGGGATGGGCTTCGACGTCAGGACCAGCGGAGGGAGCTTAGGGGGGTAAAGCAGGTCGTAGAGGTTGTGGGCAATGGTCTTGTACGCCGGTTCATCGATGATTTCGGCGAGCAGCCTAGGTTCTTTTGGCCCGTCGCGCTGGTCCAGATCCGGGGGTAATAACACCTGATTAGCCATAGAAACTCATGAGAAAAAAGGACACGAATGCCCCTTCTCCCCCTATCTCCCTGATGATGGACGACGGCCCGCTTTTTTCTCCAACATGCTGGAGGCTAGACCCGCCGCGGATCCATTAAAAAGTATTAGACACCTTTTTTAGTCCCGGCGTAAGCAGATGGTCAACTTTTACGGCGAAGATAGAATAGAGTTTTGCTTCTTTTGCCACTGGAGAGATAATGCCCGCTGCGCCCGAACTCAAGGCGACCCTGAATCTGCCCCAAACCGACTTTCCCATGAAAGCGAACCTGCCGCAAAACGAGCCGCGACGACTCGCCGCCTGGAAGGAGCAAGGGATTTACGAGCAGATCCGCGCGGCACGCCGCGACGCTCCGAGCTACGTCCTGCACGATGGCCCGCCCTATGCCAACGGCGAACTGCACTTGGGGCATGCCCTCAACAAATGCTTGAAGGATTTCGTCGTTAAGTCCAGGACGATGGCAGGGTTCAATGCGCCCTACGTGCCCGGCTGGGACTGTCACGGCCTTCCCATCGAGATCAAGGTCGACGAGAAACTGGGGCGCAAGAAGCTGGAAATGCCGGCAATCGCGGTACGCCGCGCCTGCCGCGAATACGCACAGAAATATCTCGACCTGCAACGATCGCAGTTCCAACGCCTGGGAGTATTCGGCCGGTGGGAACACCCGTACTCCACCATGACGCCGGAGTACGAAGCGAAGATCATCGAAACCCTGTACAGCTTTCTGGAGAAAGGTTTTGTTTACAAGGGTCTGAAGCCGGTCTTGTGGTGCATGCACGATCGCACGGCTCTGGCCGAGGCGGAGATCGACTACGACATGCACACCAGCCCGAGCGTGTACGTTCGCTACCGGCTGACCAGCCCACCGGAGGACATTGACGCCCAGCTTAGGGGCAAGCGGGTTTCCACCATTATCTGGACGACCACCCCCTGGACCCTGCCCGCTTCTCTGGCCGTGGCATTCCATCCCGAGTTCGAATACGTCGCTCTGGAGCAGGACGGCGAGGTGTACATCGTGGCCGAAGCGCTGGCCGCCGCCACCCGGGCCACCAGTGGCCTCGAGCGTGCCCATGAGATAGCACGCTTTCCCGGCGCGCGCATGGAGCGGGTGACGTTCGCTCACCCTTTCCTCGATCGACTCGTCCTGGGAGTTACCGCGAACTACGTCACGACGGACCAGGGCACCGGCGCCGTGCATACAGCTCCCGCTCACGGGGTCGACGATTTTAATACCGGCGCTCGTTATGGATTGCGCCAGATCTCGGATGTGGACGCCGGCGGCCATTTGCGCGGCGGTCTACCGGAATACGAGGGGTTGTTCGTCTTCAAGGCCAACGAGCCCATCATCCAGCTGCTGGAGCAGCGCGGCGCCCTGATGGGACGGCAGGAGATCCATCACTCCTATCCTCACTGCTGGCGCTGCCATCGGCCGGTCATTTACCGGGCAACCGAACAGTGGTTCATCAAGATGGAAACACCGATGAAGCACGCGGACGGTTCGGTGACGACCTTCCGGGAACGAGCCTTGCAGGAGATCAGCAGGGTGAAATGGGACCCGTCCTGGGGCCAGGAGAGGATCACCAACATGGTGGCTTCCCGCCCCGACTGGTGCATCTCGCGCCAGCGCATCTGGGGAGTGCCGATCGCGGTATTTCTGTGCAGGGGATGCCGGAGCCCTCTCAATGATCCCGCGATCCACAAGCGAGTGGTTGCGCTGTTTGCCGCTGAAGGAGCGGATGCCTGGTATGTGCGCGAGGCGGCGGAGATTCTTCCTCCGGGAACAAAGTGCCCTGCCTGCGGCGACGGTGAGTTTCAGAAGGAGATGGATATCCTCGACGTGTGGTTCGAGAGCGGGGCTAGCCAGGCCGCTGTTCTGGGGATTGAGAAAGACCTTCCCTGGCCCGCGGATCTTTATATCGAAGGTGGCGACCAGCACCGGGGATGGTTCCAGTCTTCGCTGCTCTGCGCTGTTGGAACACGGGACGCGGCGCCTTACCGCATGGCCGCGACCTGCGGCTGGACCCTGGATGAGCAGGGCCGGGCGATGTCCAAATCCCTGGGCAACGGGGTCGACCCGGTGGATATTGCGCAACGCATGGGCGCGGAAATCGTTCGCCTCTGGGTGGCCTCGGTAGACTTCCGCGAAGATGTCGTGGCCAGCGAAAACCTGATGCAGCGGGTGGCGGATACCTACCGCAACCTGCGCAACCGGTTCCGGTTCATGTTGATGAACCTGAACGGCTTTGAGCCGGAGAAGCACGCTGTCCCGTGGGAGCAGATGCGCCCGCTTGACCAGTACATGCTGACCCGGACCCGGCTGCTCACGGAGAAGGTGCTGGGCTGGTATGAGGAATTTGCGTTTCACCGCATCTATCACGCGCTGAACGAGTTTGCGGAGTCGGAGCTGAGCGCGCTTTATATTGATGCGGTCAAAGACCGGATTTATACCTTCGCCCCCCACAATCGGGATCGCCGTTCAGCCCAGACCGTTTTGTGGATGATCGCCGAGGCCCTTGTGCGGCTGGTGGCACCGCTGCTCAGCTTTACCGCGGAAGAAATCTGGCAATACATGCCGGAGACTTTCGATCGCTCGCCCAGCGTGCATCTGGAGCTGTTTCCTGCACCGAAGAGTCTGGCTGCGACGGTGGATGCAGGGCTGATGAGCGATTGGTCAACGCTGCTCGCGGTCCGCAACGAGGCGCTTAAGAGCCTCGAGGAAGCACGCAAGGCGAAGCAGATCGGTAAGGCGCTCGATGCCAAACTGCTGCTGGAAGTACCGGAGGCAATCCGCGACCTGCTGGATCGTTACCAGGGCAGCTTGAAGGAGCTTCTGAACGTGTCCCAGGTGGAGGTGGTTCAGCACACGCTGGAACGCGTCGTTGCCACCACGTTGCCCGCCGACGGGACGAAATGCGAACGCTGTTGGAACTACTCCGTGCACGTTGGTGAAGACGGGCGCTGGCCCAGGGTCTGTGAGCGCTGCTCGGCAGCGCTCGAGGAGATGGGCGCTCCTCCGGAAGAAGGCGCATGAGCAGCAAGGATTCCAGGGGTTGGCTGCTGCTGCTTTCACTGCTGATCATCGTTGCAGATCGGATCACGAAATGGCTGGCCGTCACGAAAATCGAACTGGGCAGCCATGTAATCGTCATCCCGCATGTCTTTGCCATCAGCCACGTGGAGAACCCGGGCGCGGCCTTCAGCCTGTTCAACGATTCAAGTTCGCCCGGCCGGGTGCGTTGGATGCTGCTCTTTTTTTCCCTGCTCGCCGCGGTGGCCGTGCTGGCGGCCCTGTTCAAGCTTGGCCGGAAAATCACGCCGACTTCCCTTGCTCTGGCGCTCATCCTGGGCGGCGCCGTGGGCAATGCCTGGGACCGGCTGCGTTTCGGTTACGTGATCGATTTTCTCGAGGTGCACATCATCCACTACCATTGGCCGGACTTTAACGTCGCGGATTCCGCAATTGTGGTGGGCGGCATCCTGCTTTTTTTCGACGCTTTATTGAGCGGTAAGGATTCGGCGCCGGTAAGTGAACCGGCTATTCGTAACAGCCACGGGTAGGTTGCGCGAATCCCTCGACTACGCTCGGGGATGACAATTCTGTCTGCGGGCGGAAATTGTACCCTCAGCGGCTGAACAGTCTGCGGAAAAAATCGGGATCGGGCAAGAGAGACGTGAAGCAGGGGCTAAAACAGGCTGCGGAAAAACAACGCAGCAGCTCGACGAGCCTACCAGGCGTGGCCACTTGTCTAGGC
>JBARKD010000179.1:0-4020 GCA_049800615.1 Acidobacteriaceae bacterium
ACGCAGGGGTACGCTATCTAGCGCCTCGCTCGTTGCTTCGGCGCGTTTTTCTGCAGCCTGTTAGCCGGGTTTTACCCACGGCCAAGCAGTGGCGGGATGCCGATTTGAATAATTTTCAGCCGTCCCCTGGGACTAGAAGTGCGCCAGGAGCTCTGCGAAGGTGGAAAGCTGGAGGAGAGTTTGTCCGGATGGGGGGTTTTCGACCACCTCGTGTTCCAGAACCCAGGTGGACGGATGAGGCACAAATATGGCGTTCAGTCCGGCGGAAAGAGCCGGATTAATATCCGATCGCGGACTGTTACCAATCATCCAGGTTGTCCTGGGCTCGCTTTGATGGCGGTCAATCAGTGTGACGTAGGCGGTCCGGTGTTTCTCGGGCAGCACCTCGACCGCCTGGAAATACCCGGCGACTCCCGAACGCCTCAGCTTGTCGTTCTGCTCGAGCGGGTCACCCTTAGTAACGAGGATCAACCTGTGCCGGGCGGAAAGATCCGCCAGCGTTGCGGGCACTTGGGGAAGCAACTCCATTTCGCGATCGGAAATCGCCCTCACAAATGCGTGAATTGTCTCCCGGTCGTGCGCGGTGATGGGAACGCTGGTCAGCTGCTCGAAACAAGCGATCAGCGAGCGATGAAAATTCTGCAAACCGTAGCCGTGCACGCGGATGGTTTCGTGTTCGACCCGGTTCAGATGGCTGCGCACTTCCTGGGCCGTGTGGACCTGATGATCGAGATGGGAGATGAAATTGGCGATCGCCTGCTCGAAATAGATGTTGTTTTCCCAGAGGGTGTCATCGGCGTCAATGAAGAGCGTCTGTGATCCCGGGTAGCGGGCGGCTTGAGTCGGCATAACCCGATTATAAAATCCGCCTACTTCATATCGCGCCAATTGGGGCCAACGCCGCAATCGGCCACGATGGGCACCTTCAGCGTAACCACCGTTTCCATCTCGTGGCGAACCAGTTCCCTGACCTGCTCGACCTCCTTTTCCGGAACATCGAAGAGCAGTTCGTCATGCACCTGTAACGTCATCTTGGCGGCAAACTTCTCCTGGTGAAGGCGACGATCGATGCGGATCATTGCGATTTTGATAAGGTCGGCCGCAGTTCCCTGCAGAGGAGTGTTTACCGCGGTCCGCTCAGCAAAACCGCGCAAGTTGGCATTGCGGCTTTGCATATCCGGAATGGGGCGGACTCGCCCGAACAAGGTGCGCACCTTTTGTTCTCGCCGCGTTTCTTCGAGCAAACGATCGATATACAGGCGGACGCCGCTGTAGCGCGCGAAATAAGTCTCTATGTAGAGTCGGGCCACGGTCTGCTCGATACCCAGCTGCTGGGCCAAACCAAACGGTGATATCCCGTATACGATGCCGAAGTTGACCGCTTTGGCGCGGTCGCGCGTCTGCTTGTCCATTCCCTCCGAGGCAATACCAAAAACTTCCGAGGCGGTCAGTGTGTGGATGTCCTGGCCTTCCGCATAGGCTCGCACGAGCAGCGGATCTTCGCTGAAGTGGGCCATCAAACGCAATTCAATCTGGGAATAGTCGGCAGAGATCAAGACATTGCCGGGCGCGGCGATAAAAGCCGCGCGAATCTCCCTTCCTAAGGCAGTTTTGATAGGGATGTTCTGCAGATTTGGATTGGTGGAGGACAGGCGCCCGGTGGCCGTGCCCACCTGATTGAAGGTCGTGTGGACACGCCCTTCGGCGTCGGCCAGCAATGGCAAGGAGTCAATGTAGTTGGACTTGAGCTTGGCCAGTTGCCTGTAATACAGCACCTGGCGCGGGACCTCGTTGTGTTGCGCCAGTTCTTCGAGAACATCGACGGCAGTAGAAACTACCTTGCCCCGGCCGTACTTCATGGGCTTGGGGAGACTCATTTTGTTGAACAGCACATCGCCCAGCTGCTTGGGCGAATTGATGTTGAAGCGATGGCCGGAGCCGGCGAAGATTTGCTCGCTGACCAGCTGCATATCCACGGTCAGGCGCTCACCCATCTCGGCCAGGACTGACCGGTCGATGCGCACGCCGGCTTCTTCCATGCGCAGGAGAACAGGGACGAGGGGCAGGTCGATCTCGCGATAGACCTGCTCGGCCCCCAGCGTGGCCACGTCGTCTTTGAGGATTGGCGCGAGCGAGCGAATGGCATTCGCCGAGGCCGGAAGCAATTCGTTCCCGGGAGCCGGCAAGGCGCGGCCGCTGACACGCGCAACAACATCGGGCAAAGGGTGGGTGGTGTGCGTGGGATTGATGAGGTACGAATACAGCATCAGGTCATTGACTGGACCTGCCAGCTTCAAACCTGCATTGTGGCGGTCGAAGATGCGCAAAACCGCCTTCAGGTCGTGCAGCGACTTAGTGATTTGCTCGCCGGACAATAAAGGGCCCAGGGCTTCGGTATCGAGCGGCAAAAGCAGCGCCTTGCCGGGCTCAACGGAGACAGCGACCTTCACGGTCTGGGGGAGCGGCTTTTCCTCACTTGCCGCCGGAGGATCATCGAAGGCCAGGGACATGGTCCTCAATTCCGGCTCCTCTTCTTCGATTGCCTCGGTTTCTTCCTCAGCAACTTGCTCGGAGGCAACCTCGAGCCGTGTGGTGTCGAAAGCCAGGGAAAAGCCTTGGGAGCGCGCCTGCTCCACAAAACGGCTTATCTCTTCCGGGGATGGGTTGTCGATGATGGAAAGCGGGACGGCCTCTTCTTCCGGGGCCAGCTCCTTGAGCAGGGTGGTGAATTCGAGCTCGTTGAAGAGAGCACGGCATGCGTTTACATCCGGCGGCTGCGTGCGCATGCCGGCGAGCTCGAGCTCAACCGGCACTTCACAGTGGATGGTCACCAACTCTTTGCTGAGCAGAACAGTATCGCGGTTGTTTTCAAGCGACTCGCGATAGGTTTTGCGCTTGACCTGCGAAGCTTGATCCAGCGCAGCTTCAACGCTGCCGAACTGCTGGATCAGCTCGACAGAGCCCTTGTCCCCAATGCCCGGAGCGCCGGGAATGTTGTCAATGGAGTCGCCGCGCAGAGCCATCACGTCGATGACCCTCTCCGGCGGCACTCCCAAAGTTTCAATCACCTTCTCACGATCGAGGATGAGGTTGTCTTTCACCGGATTCAGGACCTTCACGCTGTCGGTAACGAGCTGCAACATGTCTTTGTCGTTGGAGACGACCAGGACATTGTGTCCTTGCTCCGCAGCTTGCCGGGCCAGCGTGCCGATCACATCGTCGGCTTCGAATCCTTCGGATTGAACGATGGGAATACGAAATGCGTCCAGGGCGCGACGGATAAACGGTAACTGCTGGGCCAAATCCGGCGGCATTTCCGTGCGGTTGGCCTTGTAACCAGCGTAGTCCAGCTCGTCGAACGTCTGCGTCTTTATGTTCCATTTGCGCACGGTTGCAATGCTGCGAGCGCGCTCATCCCGAAACACCGAACCTGTCACGTCGAACACCGCGGCGAAATATTCCGGCTTAAAATCGCGGCGCAGTTTGTTGATCATATTGACGAAAACGTAGGTCGCCGCAGTGGGCACACCGGAACGGGTGGACATGGGCCGTTGCCGCTGCATCGCGTGATAGGCACGAAAGATGAACGACATCGTGTCCAATAGGAAGACAGGTGATTTGGTTTGGGTCTCGGTGGCCATTGCTCTCACAGATAGTCTAGGGCTTTGGCGGCTCCTGTGAGAATTCGCTCAAGAGTCTGCGTTGAAAGGGGGTCTCTCTGACCCGGCCTCTGCTGCCTGGCTGGCGAACTGCAGGTCTCTCCACTCCGGTCGAGACGACAATTCTGTGGAACACGAGAAGTAGACTTTCCCACGAAAAGTCTGCGTTGAAAGCGGGCCTGTTTGAGTCGGCCTCTGCTGCCTGGCTAGCGAACTGCAGGACAATTCTGTGGAACACGAGGCTTTCACAGAACCTCAACCAGTTTCAGTCGAGCAGACTCCTGAGCTCGTTCATGTCAAATACGATGCCCTTTGCGGGGTGCGAGAAGGAGTCTCTGCGCTCCAACTGCAGGTTCTGATA
>JBARKD010000180.1:0-1506 GCA_049800615.1 Acidobacteriaceae bacterium
ACGTTCATCTGCTGCTCGAATATCGCCAGCGCAACGGCACAATTTTGGGCTTTAAGGGTGCGGAGGCAGTAAATTCCTCGGAACTCCTGGTTTCTGACTGCGAGATTTTGATCCCGGCAGCCACCGAGAACGTGATCACCAGCCGGAACGCCGACCGCATCAAGGCCCGCATCATATGCGAAGGCGCGAACGGTCCCACCACCGCGGTGGCGGACGAAATCCTGGCAGACAAAAAAATCTTCGTCGTGCCCGACATTCTCGCCAATTCCGGCGGGGTCACGGCCTCGTACTTCGAATGGGTGCAGGACCGCCAGGGATACTTCTGGAAGGAAGCTGTGGTCAACGAGCAATTGGAGAATATCCTGGCGGAGAGTTTCGGCGATGTCGTGCGCTACGCCGAGGCCCATGCGGTGAACAATCGCATTGCCGCGTACATGCTGGCCATTGACCGGGTTGCCTTCACCATCAAGCAACGGGGAATCTACGCCTGAAATGGAACCGAAGTAACTTATTCGCGCACTCTGCTCCCCGGGCCAGGGTTTCCCAGCTCAGGCCTGATGCATAATGGGTAGTAGGGCGCACGCGAAGCCTTCCTAAAACAGCCGAGTGGATCGTGAACCTGCCAAACTCCATCACGATGAGCCGTATCTGTTGCATTCCCCTGCTCATCTGGACCCTTTCCAGTTACTTCCCTTTTCGTAGCTTTCACGGCGAGCAGGAAATTTTTGCCTCGGTGCTTTTCATCCTGGCTTCCATAACCGATGGCGTCGATGGGTATTTGGCTCGTAAGCGGGGGCAGATCACCACGATGGGGATGTTGCTCGATCCGCTGGCAGACAAGCTGATGATTACGGCGGCGTACGTGTGCCTGGTGCAGTTCAACCCGCACCTCATGAAGGCGTGGATGGTAGTGCTGGTGCTTGGGCGTGAATTTCTCGTCAGCGGCCTGCGCTCGATCGCCAGCACCGAAGGGTTCACGATCGAGGCCAGCGATTTGGCCAAACTCAAGACCGTGATCCAGATCGTGTCAGTGGTGGCGGTGATTTTGGCCCACGCCTGGTATGCCTGGCATTTTGGCTTTTTCACGATGCCGGTCGAGTGGATCGCGATTGCCGCCCTCTACTTCATGGTGCTCGTTTCCATTATTTCCGCAGTAGATTACTTCGTGGCCTTTTGGCGAAAAATCGACCACGCTTCCGCAGCCCGCCGCTCCCATTCCAGCTTTGTCCTGAGCCGGAGAAAAGACATTGCCGCTCATAACGGCTAGCTAGCGCCTTGGGAACCCTTCTGCCGCCTCACCCCTATGTCACTTCGCCCCTGCCCGCCCCTTCAACTTCACCTCGACCCGTCTCTTTCATGGAAAAACAGCTTTCGCCTACCCCACAAAATTGTCGTCCCGACCGAAGCGTAGCGATCTGCAGTTTTCTCAACCGCGACGCACCGGCCGGCTCTACAACAAAATTGTCGTCCCGACCGGAGCGTACCCGGATTTCCCGCCACGCTGCG
>JBARKD010000181.1:0-4274 GCA_049800615.1 Acidobacteriaceae bacterium
TCCACTACGGCTGTAACCGGAGGGATCACGGGCGACGCTCACCGCGGCGAGGGCGGACGGCTATCCACCCTCGCCTAACGACATTCTCTTAAAAAATGTCGCCTCTCTCTAGATACAAGGGATCTGCTGTTTCCTTCCCGAACTCCGATCCTCTCAATCAGTAACGCTTTCTCTGAGACACTCCACTAGCTCCTTTTGACCAGCGATGCGCCCCCGTCCACCAGCAGTGAGGAACCGGTCATGTAGTCAGAGTCGCTGCTGCAGAGAAAAGCAAACGCGTCTGCAACCGACTCCGCGGTCTGCATTTCATTGAGCGGTATGGCCGCGGCAACGCGCGAACGAAAGGCCGGATCCGCATCATGCAGCTTTTTGCTGAGCCCCGCATAAACGATCCCGGGAGCTACAAGGTTGACCCGGACACCCTGGGATGCAAGCTCCTGAGCCATCACCATGGCCATCATTTTCAGAGCCGCTTTGCTGCAAATATAAGATGTTCCTTCGGGAAAGGGCATGTCCTGGACCCAGCTTCCGGTGAACAGCACTTTCCCGCGCACACCGTTCGAAGATGCAGACTGCTGCACCATCAACCGAGCCGCCAGTTGGGCCAGATTGAATGCGCCAAAGAAATTAACTTCCATGGTCTTGCGCATATTTGCGGGATCCAGTTGGAGAAAGGGCTCGTTCGCGACCATGCCCGCGTTGGCGATGACCGCATCCAGCCGGTCCTTGCCTTCGGTCGCCCGCTGGAGCGCCGCCTCTACAGAGGTGCGGTCGGTCACATCGCAATATAGATAGGACAGATCCGTATGGCTGAGAAGATCGGCAGAAACCGCATCTTTCGCAACTCGATCAAGAAGAGTGACTCGAGCGCCTTCCTCGAGAAGGCGGCGCGCTGTGGCCTGGCCGATGTCACCGCAGCCCCCCGAAATCGCCACGGTATAGCCCGAGAGTCTTTTTAACGTAGTCAAGGAAAACCTCGTATTGAGAGATTAGGGAACTGCCGACCATCACGAAATCTGGATGAGACGGCAATCGTAACGAAGATCATGGCGATACGGTGTGCCTGGAACGGGTCTCATAAATAGACAAATTTCGCAGAGGCCGCGCATGAGACCCGCCCTCGAAGCGGGGCTCAGGGTCCAACCAGAAGCCCAGCCCCATATATGAGCCCCATATATGAGACAAGTTCTAAGCGCCACACGGACACCCCAGGAGGGTACAACACCGTTCTCACAACTGTCTACGAGATAGTTGACACTATTGATTTCTGTTGTTAGCATGCCCATGGTGCAAATTGGCCAGTCGTCTCATCGTAATCAGCGCGCCACATGTAGGCAAAGTCCCAAAGCAGACCGCACCAACGTGTGTGTGAACCTTGTACGGCCGGCTGTCCGTAAGTTTGCGAAAGGCTGCTTTGAGAAACTTTCAAATTAATCTAGAACTCAATTTGACACATTTCAGGTCTCACGGAAAGCGGTTATGATCGGCGATCCATATCCGTTCAAAGGGCAAGTGGTCCTGGTCACCGGGGCGGCACAGGGACTTGGAAAAGCGATCGCATTGGCGGTCGGCCGTCGAGGAGCGTCCGTCGCGTTGGTGGACATGAACGAAGCTCCGCTACGGGACACGGCGGCGGAGTTGCGCGGCGCGGGCGCCATGTGTGCAGTCCTGGCTGCCGATATAACCGCCCCCGGAGCGCCTTCCGATATTGTTCAAAAGGCCGTCAGCGAGCTTGGCCGCCTTGATGTGCTCATCAACAACGCTGCAACTTCATCGGTAGAGTCGCTGCTGGACGTGACAGAGCGGGAATGGGATCGGGTCTTCGCGGTCAATGTGAAGGCTTTGTTTTTTCTACTGCAGGCAGCCGCTCGCGTGATGAAAGATTCGGGGGGAGGAAAGATCGTGAACGTATCTTCCCCAGGCACCCGCATGACGCTGACCAACTATACTTCCTACGCCACTTCGAAAGCCGCGGTGGACTACATCACACGCACGGCGGCAGCCAACCTTGGAGCCTACGGGATTACTGTAAATGCTGTGGCCCCGGGAAGAATGGATACGCCGATGCAGCGCATAACGGAAGAATCAAACGCGGCAGCGGCGGGAGTGGATCTTAAGACTTATGTACAGTCCCGCACCGTCGACATTCCCCTTCGACGTCGCACAACCCCCGAGGAAGTGGCCGAAGGAGTCGTGTGGCTGCTGACGCAAACGGCCTCGTATGTCACCGGGAACCGGCTCAATATTTCAGGTGGTTTGGAGCTCGATTAGCGCAGGCTTGTATGTAGAGTGAATCAGTCAGGCCACACCGCGGTCCCTGGAGGCCAATTGAGAATCGTTAAGGTAGAGACAATCCGAAACACCGCTCTGCCTCAGGTTCTCTGGGTACAAATCCATACGGAAGATGGGCTGATCGGGCTAGGTGAGACGTTCTATCTTCCGGGTGCTGTCGGAGCTGTCATACACGACCTGATTGCGGCATTCATTCTCGGCCAGTCCGAGTTCGACATCGAGAGCATCTGGGACCAGGTCTTCAGTTATTGCAATTTCTTCGGCTATGCGGGGGCAGAGATGCGTGCCTTGTCCGCCATCGATATTGCGCTTTGGGACATCCTGGGACAGAGGACCGGTCAACCCGTTTATAACCTGCTCGGCGGCAAGGTAAGAGACAACATCCCCATCTACAACACCTGTGTCGACGGTGACAACTATGACGATGCGGAAGCCTTTCTAAACCGGCCTGCTGAACTGGCCAGGGATTTACTTTCTCAAGATATAAAGGCGATGAAGATATGGCCGTGGGACCGCTTCGCGCCAGGTCTCAGGTCTGTGGCTTCGTGGGGGCCGGCGGGCCAATCTGCGATGGGCCCCTCGGGCACCTGGATTTCTTCGCGAGATCTGGATGCCGGCCTAAGCATCGTGAAAGCGATTCGAGACGCGGTCGGCAGGGACATGGAGATCATCATCGAAGGGCATTCGCGCTGGGACTTGAATTGCGCGATCCGGATCGGCAAAGCCCTGGAGCCCTACGATGTCCTCTGGATGGAGGACATGATGAAACCGGACAGCGTTGCCGACCTCTCGAGGCTGGTCAGCGAAACACGTGTCCCGCAAAGCGTGAGCGAGCGCCTGTTCACCAGGTATGCTTATCGGCAGGTGCTTGAGGCACGCGCCGCCCATGTGATCATGCCCGACTTGATTTGGACTGGCGGCATAACGGAAGGGCGCAAGATTGCCATCCTCGCGGATTCATTCCATCTCCCCATCGCGCCTCACGACTGTACCGGCCTGGTGACGATTTTCGCCAATTTGCACATCTGCGCATCGAGTACGAATTCAATGATCCTGGAGACGGTACGCGGTTTCTACCGCGGTTGGTATTCGTGGGTGTATGCGACCAACGTCGAGATCGAGAAAGGCTACGCCTCATTCCCGACCATACCAGGGTTAGGAACACAGCTGAAGCCGGAATTCCTGGCGGACCCACGCACGTCGATTCGTGTTACCACCCCCGACAACGCAATCCGCTGAAATTAATCAATCAACGGCGATTCAAACGTTGCCATCTGCCTGCCATCTCGCGAGCCCTTGGCTCCCAGGCGCTTTTCCCATCCGGGCTTATGAACATTGAGGTATGCTTGGGGATCGTATGGATGCTGCCGGGCAACGTCCACGTTGATATCGATACCAAGGCCAGGGCCTGAAGGCAGGCTCAGATGTCCGTTTTTGGGATCGATAGCCGGCGTCCAGCTAACCAGGTCTTTGGTCCACGGCTCGTTGAACGGGTCAAAATGCTCCTGGATTAAAAAGTTGGGCACGCACGCGGCGAGTTGCAAACAGACGTTCGTTGCCACCGGGCCGCCGCTTTGGTGGGGCGCAATGTAACTGCCATGCGCCAACGCAAGATTCGCCACTGCCATGGTGTTGGTTATGCCGCCCAGGCTCATGGGCTCGGGTTGAAAGATATTGACTCCGCCTCCGGCGGCCATGGTGAAGAACTGGCCAACCGTGTCGTACATCTCGCCGGTAGCAACCCGTATCGGGCATCGAGCGGCGACTGCGTTCGCCGGTTGCTCGCGCTCCCGGGTTGTAGGCTCCTCCCACCAATAGATATCGAGGGGAGCCAACTTCTCTGCCGCTCGCAGCGCGTCCGTTTCTGTGAATCGTGCGTGCACATCGATCAGGATCCTGAGCTGCTTACCAAAACGAGAGCGCAACGCTGCCACGATTTCGTAGCTAAGTTCCAGTTCATCGGTCTCAATGAAATCCTTGGC
>JBARKD010000182.1:0-9124 GCA_049800615.1 Acidobacteriaceae bacterium
CGGTTTGCCGCCGAGCATGGCATACGCATCGCGCTCGAGATGCACCCGGGATTTGTGGTTTATTCGCCGGAGACCCTGCTCCGGCTCCGCTCGGAGACCGGGCCGAACGTTGGTTGTAACTTTGATCCAAGCCATCTTTTCTGGCAGGGCATCGATCCATGTCTTGCAGTTAGAAACCTGGGAAACGCGATTTTTCACGTGCACGCGAAAGATACGCGCATTTACGAAGCTAATTCTCGCGTGAACGGCGTTTTGGATACCAAGCCCTATGGCGATGAGATCAATCGCTCCTGGATATTTCGGACGGTCGGTTTCGGGCATGGTCTGGAATTCTGGACTGATTTCATATCGACTCTTTCGATGATCGGCTACGACGGCGTGATTTCTATCGAGCACGAGGATAGTCTCATGTCGTTGGAAGATGGAATGGAAAAGGCCGCGACGTTTCTTCGCCAGATTCTCATTCGAGAGAAGCTGCGGGAAATTTGGTGGGCGTAGCGGATGGCTCTGACGAATGCGCTGACCCTTGCTTTGACTGCGCTGGCTCTACTGTTCTCGGCCAATCGGCTCTTCGCCCAGGGCGTGAGTAATGCCATGCTGGTGCATCCCCCGCCGGATAGCTGGCCCGGTTATCACGGCGACTACTCGGGAAGACGGCATAGCGAGCTGGCGCAGATCACTCCGCGAAACGTTCATAAACTCAGTCTCGCCTGGGCCTTTCAGTCGGAGCAAACGGCCAGCATCAAAGCTTCTCCTCTGCTGGTGGATGGCATTATCTACCTCACCGCGATTGATAACGTGTGGGCGGTGGACGCACGAACCGGTCACCCGATCTGGCACTATATCTATCCCAATAAAGGAGGAACCATCGGCCAGCGTGGTGTGGCGATATATTACGACTCCGTATATTACCTAAGCCCGGATGCCTACCTGATCTGTCTCAATGCGAAAGATGGCAAGCAACGCTGGAAGGTTAAGGTTGCGGATTCCGATAAGGGTTACTGGTCGACGGCGGCTCCGTTGATCGTCGGCAATCATGTGATTGTCGGCATTGGCGGCGATTCCGATAACATCCAGGGTTTCCTGAAATCGATCGATGCCAACACTGGCGCGGTGCAGTGGAAATGGGACTCCACACCGCCTACGGGCACACCGAATGCCACCACGGGTGGCATGACATGGATCCCCGGGACCTACGACGCGGATTTGAACCTGTTGTACTGGGGCACCGGAAATCCAACCCCGGTTTTGAATGGCGCCGTTCGTCCCGGGGATGACCTCTATACCTGCTCGATCGTCGCGCTGAACCCCGACACGGGAAAACTTGTCTGGTCTTTTCAGCCTTCCCCGCACGATACCCACGACTGGGATGCCGTCGAAATTCCCGTACTGGTGGACGGTGTGTTTCATGGAAAGCCTCGCAAAATGCTCATGCAGGCCTCCCGCAATGGCTATTTCTTCGTACTCGATCGCACCACCGGTGAAAGTCTCTTGACCGTCCCTTTCGGTCCGGCGAATTGGGCGCTGGGTATCGACAAAAGGGGCCAACCGATTCCGAACCCCGCAAAAGACCCGGCGCCCGATGGCCGGCTGGTCTCGCCGGATGAAGGTGGCCTTACCAATTATCGGTCGCCAAGCTTCGACCCCAAAACCGGGCTGTTTGTCGTGAGTGCCAGCATTAGCTACGGTATTTATTTCACGAAACCCGAGGATGGGACATATGGTTGGGCTGGTTCGGACTATGGCGTCGTCGAGCGCGGAACTCTCGATGCCATCGATTACCAGACCGGCAAGATCCGGTGGACCCACCCCCTCGGTTTTTTCGATAGCTCATCTGCCGGGGTCCTTAGCACCGGCGCGGGGCTCATCTTCACTGGCGACGCCACAGGGAACATGCTTGCTCTCGATACAGCCACCGGCAAGACGCTGTGGCATGCTGGTTTGGGGGCAGGTATAGAGACCTCTCCCACGACGTATGAACTGGATGGCCGCCAATATGTGCTGGTGGGCGCAGGGCAAACGCTTTTCGCCTGGGCCCTTCCCGAGGGGTAGCCGTTTGTAAGTTGCGAGATTCAATCATGAAGAGATATCCAGAAGATCTGGCAGGTCGAACCGTGATTGTTACGGGCGCCGGGAATGGACTCGGACTAGCCATAGCCCGCCGTTTTGTCGAGGGTGGGGCGCGCGTTCTATTAGTCGATCAGGATCCAGTCGTTCTCGGCAGAGTGGAAGAAGGGAAGCAAAACAGCATGTTCGCCATGGTCAAGGACCTCGCGGAACCAGACGCCGCGGCCGAAGTCTTTGAGCAGGCGAAAGACAACCTTGGTAGCATCGACGCGCTTATCAACAATGCGGCGTGGAGCTTTCACAAGCCGATGCTCGAGGTAACCAGGGCGGAATTTGACCGCATAGTCGCCATCAATCAGCGCACGCCCTTCTTCATGGCCCAGGAATTTCTAAAGCAGCTGAAGCAGGCAGAGGACCCCGCCATCGTCAACATTGGTTCCGTCAATGCCCTCCTGGGCAATCCAAATCTGGTGCCGTATGCCGGTACCAAGGGCGCGGTAGTCGCCATGACGCGTGCAATGGCGGTAGAGATGGCGAGTTCCAATGTTCGCGTAAACAGCATCTGTCCGGGTGCAGTGCACACCTTCGTGACGCAACAACTCATCGCCAGTGGAGCGATCGAACCCGCGAAACTGATCCAAAAATACCTCATCAAACGCTTCGCAACCTGCGAGGAGATCGCGGAATTAGTGGCCTACCTTTGTAGCGACGCGGCCCGGTACGTGACCGGCGCCAACTGGGAAATCGACGGCGGCTACAGCGCCATCTAGAATCCTCCGCCGCGGTTCTATCGAGCCGGATGACCTACACGCGTAAGCGCTTAAGCGCAAAAAGAGGGAAAGCCTGATAGCATCTTTCACCCTTCCCCGGTGATCCAAGGAGCACCCCGGCTTGAGGAATCATGGGCTCGAGATTTACGGGAAAAAGCTCTACATCTTGGGCAATTAGGGTGCCCATTCCCACAGAAATTGATTGCAGGTTCGAAATTGGATGTTGACAAGTGCGTAAAGCATCGATTACGGTCATCACCGCCTAGAAGAATCAAGCGCTTAGAAGCGCAATCTTTTGCAACTGCCTTTCCTGCTCGCAGAGCTTAGGCGTCCCCGGGAAATCTTTGTTGATTATAGGGACCCGCTCGGAACTGACCGATAAAAGTTGCCACGGATAACGGTCTCCCAGTAAGCGGAACCCTAGGGTTGAAAGTTTTGGAGGAGACGCAATGAAGTGGTTTCGGATACTGGTTCTCGGAGTCCTTGCGTTCGCATGTCTCAATGGATCCTTCCTGATAGGGCAAGCAGGCGGGGGCTCGGTGGTTGGCACAGTCCACGATCCCGCTGGAGCGGTCATTCCGAAGGCCGACATCAGCCTCACAAGTGTTAGCACGAGCGCGGCGCTTAATACGAAAAGTTCGTCCTCAGGCGAGTATGTCTTCCCCCTGGTTGCGGTAGGAACCTACACCTTGACGGTTTCTGCACCCGGATTTGAACGAGTAGAGCAGCAAGACATAGCCGTGGGGCTGAATAAGACGATCACAGTGAACGAGGTTCTCCCAGTCGGAACTGCGACCGCCACGGTCCAGGTCAAGGGTCTGGCCACCCAACTGGAAACAACTACCTCTCAGGCCGCGACAACGATCGACCAGAAGACGTTTGACGATCTGCCGATCGCCATGACCGGAGGAGCGCGTAGCGTGACCAGTGTCGCCGATCTGATGCCCGGCGTTGCCGACACCGCTGCCGTTGGATACGGCTCTACCGGGGCGCAAGGGCAGGAGTTCTCGACCACGATTAGTGGTGGTCAGGCTTGGGGCGGTGCGGTCATGTATGACGGCATTCCGTTCATCTCTGCCAATCAGAGCGGCGATTACCGCATTCAGCCGGTGCCGGTTGAAGCGCTACAAGAATTCTCCCTGGTGCAAAACAATTTCTCGGCCGAATTCAGCCGCACTCCCGGCGGCAACCTGACCTACACCACGCGCAACGGAACGAACGCGGTTCACGGGCAAGCCTACGAATACATTAGAAACACTGCCCTGGACGCTGCGGGGTTTTTCGCCACCAGCACACCTGTCACGCACCAGAATGAGTTTGGTATAAACGTCGGCGGACCGGTCGTCATCCCGCACCTCTACAACGGAAAAGACAAGCTCTTCTTCTTTGCCTTTTATAGCGGATTCCGCCTGGCGGGTGGAGTCACCAACAGCTTAACCACAATACCCACCATGGCTGAACGAACCGGCGACTTTTCCGGCCTGGGTAGAAATATCTACGATCCAAGATCGACCGTCTGCGACGCCTTCGGTAACTGCACGCGGCAGCAGTATAACTACAACGGAATCCCGAACACCATGTCCCCCAGCCAGATCTCGGCTGCGGGAGCTGAATATATCAAATATCTTCCTAAACCGATCAACTCCAATTTGATTAATAACTTCCGACAAACCGGCGTAAGCAACACTAACGAGGATCGTTGGGGCGGCAGGATCGACTACAATCTGAACGAGAATAATCTTTTTCATGGATTCTTCTCGCTGGGGCCAATCAACACCGTATCTACCAGCACCATCTTTCTACCGCCCATTTCCACCTATGGCGACAATGTAGGAAACAACAATCTCGCACTTGCACGCATCGGCTACGATCATACTTTTTCCCCATCCCTGCTGATGCACCTGGGCGTTGGATACAACTACGACACGCAAAACGGCACCGCACCCTACAGCAACATCGTGAACACCTTCGGCATAGGAAACGCTCTTCCGATTACCCCGCAGTTTTATTGCAACCTCAATCTATGCCCGTACGCCAGCACCGGCGGCGGCGGCGGCAGCACCAACAAAGAGAACACCTATATTGGGAGTGGTTTCGTCTCCTGGGGGAAGGGGAAGAACCAAATCAAGATAGGCGCGGAATACGACAGGATTGAAGGTGATGTCAAAACCCTGGACAGTATTGTCGACGCGATGAACTCGACCGAAACCGCATTGCCGAGCAATGGCAACACGGGAGACGGCTTCGCCAGCCTGATGGCCGGAGCATTTGACACCGTTCAGCAGACAGACAACCCCTTCGGCGCTGAAAATCGCTTCAAATACTTCGCCGCCTATATCCAGGACAACTACAGGCTGCTTCCGAACCTGACCCTTAACCTGGGATTCCGCTATGACATCCCATGGACTTTGACCGTGAACAACCACATCAATGGGGTACATGTCGCTTCCAGCTTTGATCCCGAGCTTGCCAATCCTGGTGCAGGCGGTATCCCTGGAGCGCTTGTTTACCAGGGGAATGGTCCAAACACCTGCAATTGCTCCCGCCTGGCGGATACGCGGTACGTGATGGCGCAGCCGCGAGTTGGCTTGGCCTATCAACTTGACAAAAAGACTGTGATCCATGCCGGGTACGGCCTCTACATCAGCATTGACGGATCCAGCAATGGAAATGGTTTTGGCATTTTGGCGGATGGCTTCAATGCAAACGTTGTGACCAACACGGTGAACAACGGAGTTACGCCGGCGATGCTGGTGGAAAACGGCTACCCGGTCTTCACACCACCGCCCTTCATCAGCCCGACCTTTGATAACTTCTCCGGAACCAGCTGGACCCAAAGGTCGAGCGGACTTCCGGGAGTCATCAATGACTACACGCTGAGTGTGCAGCGGCAGCTTCCCGGTTTCATACTCGACGTGTCTTATGTCGGCAACACGGGCGCCCACCTCGGATCAGGTCTCATAAACCCTAACCAGATCCCCATCGGTTATGTCGCTGAGTACGGCGCCAGTACGCTGACTTCGCTTTTGAGTTCGCCGGCGGGAATAGCGAGTGGCGTTGCCGCACCCTTTCCCAACTTCTCAGCCGCTCTAGGAAGCTCGGCCACCGTCGCTCAAGCGTTGAAGAGATATCCGCAATACACCGGTATTACCGTGGTTAAGCAAAATACGGGGCACTCAAGCTACAACGCGCTTCAGGCCAGGCTCCAACGCCAGTTCAGCAACGGTTTT
Source organism: Acidobacteriaceae bacterium (assembly GCA_049800615.1). GTDB lineage: Bacteria > Acidobacteriota > Terriglobia > Terriglobales > Acidobacteriaceae > PALSA-350. The sequence goes on from JBARKD010000182.1 coordinate 6,068, forward strand.
TCGATGTTGGCGAGCTTTACCTTTGCCAAGCAGATGAGCAATGCGGAAGATGAGATCGGCCAGTTCAATGACGGCCCGCAGGATGCTTACAGTCTCGCGGGCGAATACGCCAACGCCCTTACGCAGCCGCCGGTGACCTTCGTCATTTCCTATAACTATGAGCTGCCTTTTGGCTATCAACGAAAGTTTCTGAGTCACGGAATACTGGCATCGCTCCTGGGAGGCTGGGGCGTCTCCGGAATCCAACATTACCAGAGTGGCAACCCTATGTTCGAAACCTCTGTGAGTAACACCCTACCGATCGGCGGTTCTATCCTTCGTCCTGACTTCGTTCCGGGACAGTCTCAGAAAGCCCACTGGAGCGGTAAATTCAACCCTCATACGGATCTATATATCAATCCCGCTGCGTTCACCGCTCCAGCGCCCGGAACCTTTGGCAACGTGCCCCGCAACCTCACACTCCGGAGTTTCGCGTATTACGACGAAGATTTAAGCGCAAGAAAGAACTTCCATATCTGGGAATCTGTAAACGTGCAGTTCCGGAGCGATTGGTTCAACGCGTTCAACCGCACATCTTTCGAGACTATATTTACCGGCACTAACAATCCCGGAGTAGCCAATTCCGGCTTTGGCTCGATTGGGTCGCAAGGCAATCAACCGCGCACGATCCAATTCGCGCTCAAAGTATTGTTCTAACCAATGCCGCCATAGAACTGGTCTCATAAATAGACAAATTTCGGAGAGGCCGCGCATGAGGCCCGCCCCCGAAGCGGGCTCAGGGTCCAACCAGAAGCCGCAGACCCATATATGAGACTAAGTTCTAGGAGTGTGGGAAAGCGTAAGCCGCTGCCCACGCTCTTCATGGAGCATCTCCTTCTAAGCCAACAGTTCATGCCTAACGTCCGAGGGCGTCATCCCGATCCCGCCGCGGCTCCTCCACTCTCAGACTCTCAGATTATAAGCAGCTTTCAACGGCGCGGTACGATGGGTTGGCCCGTTGTCCCATGTTCGGAACGATGCCTGTGAAGGTATTCTTTCAACAGGTTGAGAAGGAGCATGCGAATTGTCGAAAGATAGAAAACCGAAGAAGGTGTTGAGCCGAAGGGCTTTTCTCGGCAGTTCCCTCACCGCAACAGTTGCGTCGATTGCATTACCGGCAAGCCTGCCTGCCGCCGCCGCTGGGAGCGTTGAGCGGAACGCAGTGTCCGGGACTTCCGAAATCACCTTTCGCTCGGCTAAGCCCATCTGGCCGCAGGGGCGCGAGAAAGAGATGAACCTCTTTGTCGGATTCCGCGCTATCTTCGAAGCTCCGCAGGGACAACAAGTTCAACTGCGGGTTGCCGGTTCGACTCTTTATCGTATTTATCTCAACGGAGAATTCCTCGCATCGGGGCCCGCTCGCGGCCCGCATGATCATTACCGGGTCGACGTTTGGGAGGTGGCTCCGCTGCTGGCGACCGGCAAGAATAGCGCCTGCATCGAAGTCGCCGGCTATAACATCAACAGTTATTACATTTTGAACCAGCCTTCGTTCCTCCAAGCGGAGGTCGCGACGGACTCAATCGTGCTCGCTTCCACTGGTGGAAGCGGAGTTTCCTTTGAGGCCACAATTCTCCTCGAACGCCTGCAGAAGGTGCAGCGCTATTCATTCCAGCGGGCGTTTTCCGAGGTCTATCGCCTTGATCCTTCATCCGCCGGGTGGCTCGAGCGCTTCGATGCTTCTTTCCGGCCAGTTCCGTGCGCGAGTTCTGAGCCCCGAAAGCTGATACCGCGCCGGGTTCCGAGTCCGGCATATAAGAGACGCCAGGTCGAACAGTTAACTTCTGAGGGATCTTTCCAATGGGGCGCCGCCGGCCCCAAGAGCATTGCGCAGGATCGCTCTGTACCTTTTGGCGGCGTAATCAGTCCCACGCTTCTTGGATACCCGGAGCAGGAATTGACGGTGATACCTTATCTTGAGCTGCAAAAAACCGAGACCATTGTCAACCATCGTGTCGATGAACCATATGTTTGTAATCAAGCTCTACGGTTGCGTACAAATGAGTTCAAGATTCTCGATTTCGGGACAAACCTGGTGGGATTTTTTGGCGCAAGCGTAACGGTCCATACGCCCGCGAAGGTCTATTTCACTTTCGACGAAACCCTGACGGACGGAGATGTGGACTTCACGCGCCTGATGTGCGTCAACATTGTTGCCTACACCCTTGCGCCGGGGTCTTACAAGCTCGAGACCTTTGAACCGTACACCCTTCGCTTCCTGAAACTGATGGTTCTGGAAGGAGAGTGTGAGGTCGATCACGTATATCTGCGGGAATACACCGCCCCCGACGTTTGGACCGCTGACTTTCGCTCGAGTGATAAAGGGCTCAACGAGCTTTTCGCCGCAGGCAGAGAAACCTATCGTTCGAATGCTGTCGATTTTTATACGGACACGCCTTCCCGGGAGCGCGCCGGATGGCTTTGCGATAGCTCTTTCACGGCACAGGTTTCTCCCTTATTGAGTGGGCACACCAAGGTAGAAAAGTGCTTCTTTGAAAACTTCCTGCTGCCCGATCACTTCGCGTATATCCCCGATGGCATGCTACCCGGGTGTTATCCAGCGGACCATTATGACGGGGGGTTCGTCCCGACGTGGGCCCTTTGGTTTCTGCTCCAGCTGGAACAATATCTGGCGCGGAGTGGAGACAGTGAGTTAGTGGAGGCCCTACGGCCGCGTGTGCTTAAGCTCCTCGATTACTTCAAGCCTTTTCAGAATGACGATGGCTTGCTTGAGAAGCTGAAGGGGTGGCCTTTTATCGAGTGGTCGAAATCAAATGATTACGTCCAGGACGTAAGTTATCCGGCGAATATGCTCTATGCCGCGGCGCTCGGCGCGGTTGGGCGTATTTACAATCTGCCGCAACGCACCGAGCAGGCGGAAGCGTTGCGACAAGTCATCCGCACGCAATCGTATGATGGTGAATTCTTTGTCGATAACGCGGTGCGTCAGGGAGCAAAACTCGTTCCCACCCATAACCGGACGGAGACATGCCAGTACTATGCTTTCTATTTCGACAC
>JBARKD010000183.1:0-21197 GCA_049800615.1 Acidobacteriaceae bacterium
GAGGGAACGTCCGGGACCATCGCGCGGACGTGGAAGGTATTCGTTTGCGGGTTAGCTGGCGAGCTCTCCGCGGGCAGAGTTTTGCCGGCGGCATCCACCACCTGAACGGTGGAGGTTGATGCCGGCAACTGCACCGTAAACTCGGCAAGACCGGTTCGCTTCCACGCCAACGGATTGAACACCAGGACGCCTGCCCCCTTGCTCCCGCTCTGCGTGTCGATATAGCTGGCTATCGTAGTAGAAGCCTGTGTCGTCGCAGCGTCCGCCGTAAAGCGGACCATGTCGTAGTCCTTCTGCGCGTCCTTATAAATGACCCCGATTCCCGAGCCCGCAGCCAGATCGTGGAACTGGTTGAACAGCACTTTCTTCCAGGCTTCATTGAGCTGCGACGCTGGATAAGGCGTTCCGCTCAACCATGCCAGCGACGACCACTTCTCCGCATTCAGCATCTCTTCTTCGCTCTCACGCATATTGCGCTTGTGCGATGCCTGGCTGGTCATCACCCCGCGGTGGTACTCGAAATAAAGTTCGTCGTTCCAGACGGGCAGACTCAATTGACCCGTCGGCGGCTCCGGCAGCTTGGTGTTGCCGGCAGCCAGTGTCTCGTAGTTCCATACCGGCGCATGGGCGGTGTCCAGGTGTTTCTCCACTGCGGAGAAGAAGCTGCCCGCATCCCCGAACTCGAGCTTTGCATACGCCTTGTCGGGTTCGAGCCACCGGTCTCCCGAGTCCAGCATGGCGCGGGTCGGGCCGCCCCCGTGATCCCCGATCCCGTAAAGATGCATCATCTCCGTGGTCCCGGGATTGCGTTCCGCGGCCGTGACAAATGCCTCCGCCATATTGACCGGTTCGATCTGGTTGACATAGTCGTGAGGGAAGTACGTCAGCACCCGGCTGCCATCCGGAGACTGCCACCAGAAGAGCTTTAGCGGCAGCTGGTTGGTGTCGTTCCAGGTCATCTTCTGGGTCACAAAGTAGTCAACTCCGGAGCGCTTATAAATCTGCGGGAGCTGCCAGTTGTATCCAAAGGAATCCGGATTCCATCCGATGCGCACGTCGACACCGAAACGCGACTGAAAATAGCGCTTGCCTACAAGCAATTGCCGCACCTGGGACTCGCCGTCCGGCATATTCAGATCCGGTTCCACCCACATGCCGCCTACCATCTCCCAGCGCCCTTCCTTGTTCCGCTTTTGGATCTCGTCGAACTCGCTTGGGTATTTCTGCTCAATCCACTCGTCGTAGGCCGCGGCGGACTGAGTGTAGGTGTATTTCGGATACTCATTCATCAGCTGAAGAGCGGTGCCGAATGTCTGTCGCACTGCCTCGACCGTCTCCGTCCACGGCCACAGCCAGGCGGCATCGATGTGGGCATTGCCCGTCAGGTGGATGTTCGCCTTTTGCAGGCTAGGCCGCAGCGTCATCATGCCTTCCTGCGCATGACGCAGCGAATCATCAAAAGCCGTCTGGTTTCCGCTGCTTAGACTCGACAAGCTCACTTCTTGCACGAAGGAATTCAACTTCTGCGCTGTGTCGTTCCCACCTTCCGCCAAAGCCGGCAGCAACAAGCCGGCGGATTGCGCTTCCTCGCCAAAATCTTCCGGATTTGGACGATTCGGCGCGAATTGGATGGTCAACGCGGAGCCGCGGAACTTCTTCTGATCTTCACTGTGCAGCAGCTTGACCGCCACCAGCACTTTGTCCCCGGCGTGGGCGTCCGGAAAAAGCAGGATGGGCTCCAGATCTGTCCCCATCGCCACCCGGCGTCCATTGAAATAGACAATCTGCGTTACCGGGCCGTTGGCATCGATCCGCATCCTAAAGGAGATCTGCGTCCCGGTCAGGTCATAGCCATTCAGGTCTTTGGGCACCTGGATCGTGGCTCGCAGCCACAGGGCTTCCCCAGGCAATGGACCGGAGACCGCTTGCCAACTCGCATCATCTAAGGTAGGCGACTCTCCGTGCTCCAGATCCCCCAGGTGATAGTGCCAGTCGGGTTTGGGGAGCGAGGACAAGCCGGCCAGCTTGTCGAGAATCGCCTGTGATTCTGGGGTTAGCAGGGAAGGCGGGCTAGGCGGTTTCAGGTCTTGCGCCATTGCGCCACCGCACAATAGGAAGGTTAGGCACAGAAGTCCAGACAACTGCGGAAGCTTCATAACGGCCCTAGCTTAACAGGATTCCGCCCTCCGCCGCCCTTGTGGTAGCTTGATGGGTGCTGATCCGCCCGGGTTCGTGACGGAGCACAGAAAACCCGGGGGGATATTCTTAATGGTTCAAGCCGCGGTATCCAAAGCCACCACCAGCAGCGATCGTCCTGCCAACCACCGCGCCATGGCGATGGTCACCACATTGTTCTTTATGTGGGGCTTTCTTACCGCCCTGAACGATATTCTGGTTCCCCATCTCAAATCAATCTTTGATCTGAGCTACACCAGGGTCATGCTGATCAACTCAGCGTTTTTCGGGGCCTACTGTGTCTTTGCCATTCCTTCCGGCAAATTGATCGAACTAATTGGATACAAGCGAACCATGGTCGTCGGGCTGCTGATCATGGCGGTAGGCGCCCTGCTCTTTGTGCCCGCCGCCAATGTTCCTTCCTTTCCGCTGTTTCTGGCGGCCTTAATCGTGCTGGCCGCGGGCGTAACCGCGCTCCAGGTAGCGGCCAACCCATACGTGACGGTGTTGGGCCCAGCGCGTACAGCCTCCAGCCGCCTGAATCTGACCCAGGCTTTCAATTCGTTAGGGACCACCGTCGCCCCCTATCTCGGAGGCTTGTTTATTCTGGCCGCCGCCCCAATGAGCGCTGATCAAATCAACGGCCTGAGCGCCCCCTTGCTTCTGGCCTACCGCCAGCAGGAAGCCTCTTCGGTCAAGATCCCCTATATCGGTATCGCCCTTTGTCTGACTGCCTTGGCGTTGGCCATCGCCATGTTCAATTTGCCCAAGATCGAGTCTACGCAGGAGTTCCGGCCGATGGGCGAAGCGGACACTGCCGCCAGTGAGTTGTGGAAGCACCGGCAGCTCATTTTGGGAGTAGTGGGAATCTTCTTGTATGTAGGCGCCGAAGTGGCGATTGGCAGTTTTTTGATCAACTACTTTATTCAGCCTGAGATTGGCAATTTGACTGTGAAAACAGCCCCTGCCCTGGTATCGCTGTATTGGGCGGGCGCCATGATTGGCCGCTTTATTGGGGCGGCCGTATTGCAGAAGGTGTCTACGCGCACCGTTCTCGGCATAGTGGCTATCGCTGCTTGCCTGCTGGTGACCATTTCCATACTCAGTACCGGCTGGCTGGCAATGGCTACGATTATCCTGGTCGGACTTTTCAACTCGGTGATGTTCCCCAGCATCTTCACGCTGGGCATCGAGGGTCTCGGCCCGCTCACCGGAAAGGGTTCTGGTTTGCTGGTAATGGCCATCGTGGGTGGCGCGATCATCCCTCTCACTGAAGGGGCCTTGGCGGACCGCATCGGCATCCACCACGCTTTTATCCTGCCCGCCCTGTGTTACGTGTACATCGCCTATTACGGTTTCAGAGGCTCGATTCCCAAAGAGCAAACCGCCTGAAGCTTCGCCACCTCTGTCATTCCGAGAGCCTGTGATTTTTTGGCTTGAAGGGGCGGGGCTTTCAGTGTCTGTGTGAGAACTGCACACTGAGTCCCGAAGGGACGGCTGAAAATTACCCAGGATGCAATCCTGGCCACACCCTCGGGCTAATTCCCACGCGCACACTGAGCCCGCGCCCCTTTCAGAGCGAAAAAAGTCACAACCTCCGAGCGGAGCGGAGCGACCTGCTGTTCTTTTGAGGGACCCACTTTTCTCAATGGAAAGTCTGGCTCACCGGTCAGCGCGCGGAAGGACTATAGCAGACCGGCTTCCAGGTAGGGCAGCATGGCCGCGCCCAGCAGCCCGGCGTCCGGACCGGTCGCCGCCGGCACCACGTAGGTTTTTTCCGCAGTGAAAGCCTGCTCTTTCACCGGCTCGGAGAGGCCATAGATGTAGCTGAGTTCGCGCAGTTCCGCGAACATGCGCGGCGCAAACAGATCCCATCCGCTCACGACGCCGCCGCCGATCACATACAACGGCAGATTGAAGACGTTGATCAACGTCGCCAATGCCATGCCCAGGTATTTGCCTGCATCGGCGAAAATCTTCGCCGCAACCTCATCGCCTTCACGAGCCAGGACAGCTAGTTCGCGCGCGGTGAAATCGCCGTGATCCTGTATCCGGCGAGCCATCAATCTCGCGATGCGAGGAGCGCCACCCCGCGCGGCCGCAAGCGTAGCTTCCCGGCCGATCGCCGTAGCGGAGGCATATTGTTCCAGGCACCCCCGGCCTCCGCAGCCGCACGCGTAGCCGTCCTCCACCAACGGGATATGGCCCCCCTCCCCGCCCATGCCGTTCATCCCGTGCCAAAGCTTGCGGTTCAGTATGATGCCCGCGCCCACTCCGGTTCCCAGAGTAACCATGCACATGGAGTCGACGGGCATTTCTTTGCCCACACCGCTCTTCCATTCCGCGAGTGCGGCCGCGTTGGCATCCTTTTCTACGATGACGGGCACATGCAGCTTCGACTCCATCTGTTCTTTTAGGAGGAATCCGTCGAACCCGGGCAGATTCGGAGGCCGGTGGAAACGGCCTGAAGGCAGCTCGAGGGGCCCGGGAGCGCCGATACCTACTCCGAATAGTTCATACTTCGCCCCGGCTTGTCGGAGAATTTGGTCGATCGCATCGCGTATATCGTCCACCACTGCGCCCGGCCCGTCGACCACCCGCGTAGGCACGGTAACCGAGTTCAGGCGCGCCCAATCCTGATCGAATGCAGCGATGCGCAGATTCGTGCCGCCGAGATCGATGCCGATCGTGATTCGCCGGTTCTTGCCGCTCGAGGGGATGTCCTGTGTTCTCAAATGCAAAGCCTTTGCGCTGGGATGCTGCTCCTTAACGTTAGCAAGCCGTGGAGATCCAGACTACTCCAGCATTTCAGCGTGGTACCATCACTGTGAGTTGGGCGGCTAGCTCAGTTGGTTAGAGCGCCTGCCTTACAAGCAGGATGTCGGGGGTTCGAGTCCCTCGCTGCCCACCAACCTAACCCATCGATTGATACCTGGCTAATGCATCCCGCTCTGAGGGAGGAGCCGCGTCAAATTCGCCCCATGAATAGCCCTCAGGGGAGAGAATCGTACGGGGGTCGAAATCAATGGTTAGGCGTTTGCTTCCGCTCAGCAGCCTCTTGCCCGTACTTTTGCTGGCGGCATCGCTGTCGGCACATGCGCAACAGAACGATTACTTCAGCAACTGGCCTCAAGGCCTTTCGCCGCAAGAGGTGGGCAAGCAGGTTGCGGAGCATTTCGTCACCAGCCCGCACCAGTACGGGCCGACAATCCATTACTCAGAGGTGTGCACCTGGTACGGCGCGCTCACTTATGCCGCGCTCACGCATGACGACGCATTACGTACCGCGCTCATTCACAAGTTCGAACCCCTCACCCCGGGCGGCGCGGAGGCGGCTCGCATCCCGGTGCGTCATCATGTCGACGACTCTATCTTCGGTGTCGTGCCCCTCGAGATAGGAATCGAGACTAGGGACCCGAAGTATCTTGCCATGGGCAAGGCTTGGGCAGATCGTCAATGGGAAAACCCTCTCCCCGATGGGATGTCGGCGGAAACCCGTTTCTGGATTGACGACATGTATATGCTCACCATCCTGCAGCTCGAAGCGTATCGTGCCACTGGAGACAAGAAGTATCTCGACCGGGATGCGATGGAGATGTCCGCTTATCTCGATAAGCTGCAGCAGCCGAACGGCCTTTTTTACCACGCTCCCGATGTCCCCTTCTTTTGGGGACGAGGTGATGGATGGGTTGCGGCCGGTATGGCGGAGATGCTCCGTGATCTACCCCAGGATCACCCTCAGCGCAAGCGGATCATGGAGGGCTACCAAAAGATGATGCGCGCGCTGCTGCAATATCAGGGGAAGGATGGCATGTGGCGGCAGCTCATTGATCACGACGAAGCATGGCCTGAAAGTTCGAGCTCAGCCATGTTTACGTTTGCCCTGATCACCGGTGTAAAAGAGGGTTGGCTGGGCGCTGCGACCTATGGACCCGCGGCGCGCCGTGCTTGGATCGCCGTCGCCGGCTACATCGACCAGAATCAGAACATCACCAGCGTTTGCCAGGGCACGGGCAAGAAAAACGACTACGAATACTACATGGAGCGAAAGCGCATCACCGGCGATTTTCACGGGCAAGCGCCGGTCCTGTGGGCAGCCTCGGCCCTGCTGCGCCCGTAGCGCAGTGGAGAGATCTGCAGTTTCTTACCGCGACAAAAGCGGCCGGCTCTACAACAAATAGCGCAGTGGAGAGATCTGCAGTTTCTCTACCACGACAAAAGCGGCCGGTTCTACAACAAAATTGTCGTCTGGAAGCAACGCCTCATTTTGCATCGCGTGAAAGCGGGACAGTTCACGATTGGCACAGCGCGAAGGCAAAATTTGCGTTGATTTTCAGCCCGCAAATTCATACAGTCAACACAACCATCCCGCGTTCACTGCAAGAACCGCCTCCAAGCGGCCAACCGAAAGGGTTGTCACATGAAAAGCACAGTGATAGGGCCAACGTGTATCCAATTTTTCAGAGGCCACGCCAACAAAATCCGCTTCCGCATATTCACAATCTTCCTCGCATGCTTTCTCACAGCTGCGATTGCCCCGTCTGGGTATGGGCAGGCGACAGGAAGCTTATCCGGCAACGCTACCGATAAATCAGGATCCGCAATCGCCGGCGCCGCCGTCTCCGCCACCTCCCAGGGAACCGGTCTGGTGCGCACTGCGAATACCGAGAGCAATGGTCACTACCTCATTCCTCTGCTCCCGGTAGGCACGTACACGGTGCACATTGACGCCAACGGCTTCCAGAGCGCTGAGACCAAAGATCTCCGTCTCCAGGTCGACGAAGCGCGCGAACTCGACTTTGCCCTCGTGCCCGCGACCGTCGTGACCACCGTGGCTGTCACCGGCGATGCCGTCGCAGTCGAGGCCGCCAATCCTTCTCTTGGCCAGGTCATCACCTCGCGGGAGGTGGCCCAACTCCCCTTGAACGGCCGCGACTTCGTCCAACTTGCCACCTTGACCTCGGGCGCTACCGCGGAGACCAACCCCAACAGCTTCTTCACCTCCGCCGCAAGCAGTGAGGTCGCCGCTCGCGGTTCCTTCTCCCTCTCCGTCGGCGGCTCCCGTCCCAACAGCTCGGATTGGATCCTGGATAATGTCGACAACAATGAGCTGACCGCCGGTGGTATCTCCATCTTTTCCTCCATCGACGACATTGAGGAATTCAAGGTTCTCACCTACACCTATTCGGCCGAGTACGGAACCCGCGCCGGCCCAACCGTGCTGGTCACCAGCAAATCCGGCACCAACAACCTTCACGGGACCCTCTACGAGTTTCTCCGCAACACCTCGCTCGATGCCAAGAGCTACTTCGCCACCTCTGCGGAAAAGTTCAACCTGAATGACTTTGGCGGCTCCGTCGGCGGTCCCATTCGCAAGAACAAAACCTTCTTCTTCATCGATGGGGAACAAAAATACCAGCTCCACGAGATCCCCTTCACCGGCCTGGTGCCCTCGCTGGCCATGCGCACCGGCGATTTCTCCAGCGACGCTTTTGGCAACCCTGCTGCTGGTCTCGTCATTGTCAACCCCAACATGGTTGGCGCATCCACCAACCCGAACCAATATCCCAACGTTTATTTCCAGTGCGATGCTGCGGGGAACCCGCTGACTGCCAAGGCCGATGGCAGCCAGGCTCCGGGCACTGCCTGTAATAAGGTCCCCGGCAATCTGGTCAACCCCATTGGCCAGGCCATGATTAACCTGTACCCCGCCCCCAACGCCAACAACGCCAGTGCGGGTATTAATTATGTCAATCAGCCCGTGCGCGAGCTGGACAACACCAGGTTCGATATCCGCCTGGACCAAACCTTCACCAACGCGGATAGCGGCTTCGGTCGTTTTAGCTACGATCAGGCGTACTCATTCGTGCCCGGCGGCTCCCCTGGGTTTGCTGAGGCCAACGCCTTCGGCAGCAACCAGCGCATCAGAAATCATGCCCGCAACATCGCCCTGGGCGAGACCCATGTGTTCAATGCCAACATGGTCAACCAGGCTACTTTCGGTTACAACCGCATCTTCGACTACATCGCCTCGCAAGGCACAGGAACCTGCATCTCCTCTACGATTGGCGGGGGCATCCCCAACGCAAACCTGGGATGCGCCGGCACCAAATGCCTTCCCGGCGAATACAGCTGCGGACTCGTCTCTACCGAGTTCCAAGGCGGCTATTGGGCTCTTGGCGATCGCGGCTACTCTCCGTTCCAGGGTGGAACCAATATCTTCTCTTTCCGGGATTCGCTCGACATCATCCGCGCCAGGCACGACTTTCATTTGGGGATCGACTACCGCGCCAATCAAATGAACGTGGGCACGGAAGCTTTCCAGGACGGATTCTGGATCGTTGGGGTAGCCGGTAATTTTACTGGTAACAGCAGCCTGAACCTCGCCGGCAACTCAGAGGCTGACTTCCTGATGGGCATCACGGGTCTCGCCGTCCATGACCAGACGTATGAGGGACCGGTCACCGGCCGCCGCTGGAAACTCTATCGTCCGTTTGTCGAAGACAATTGGAGACTCACACCGAACATCACCCTCAATCTTGGCTTGGCCTGGGATCTGACCACGCCCATCACCGAACAGCATGGCCGCCAGGCTGATTACATTCCCTCCACTGGACAGCTTCTGATTGCCAATCAAAATGGCGTGAGTGGGTCGGCGGGCATCGGCATGGATTGGACCGGGCTCGAACCCCGCGTCGGCGGCACCTGGAAGGTCTTCGGCAGCGACAAGACGGTGCTCCGCGGCGGTTTCGCCATCTTCCACGACTCTGCGTGGAGCCAGGGCGCTCAGGGTCTATGGCAAAACCCGCCCTTCCTGGGCGAATCGGACGCCTTCGGCGCCCAGGGATGCGCCTTCGCCACCTCCTACTGCTCCACTGTCCTTGATCAATCACCGTCCGGCGTTAGCCTCTCCAACGGATTTCAGTCCATACCCACTCCGCCAAATGCGCAGACATTTCAAGGCAGTTTCAATTACGAGCCCACAGATATCAAGCATGGCCGCGTGTACCAATACAACGTGAACATCGAGCGCCAGATCTGGGGCAACGTCGTCTTGACTGCCGGTTATGCCGGTTCCGAAGGAACGCACATCCTGGTGATCGGCAACAACCTCACGACGGGTAGTCCAACGGCGTGCGGCACGGTACAGAACTACACCCTCGGCTGCAATGCCAACGGCTCGCCCTACTCATCGCCGTATGTCGTGCCCGACTTCAACAACATTTTTCTGTTCGGTGATGTCGGCAAGACAACCTACAACTCCCTGCAGATTAAGGCGGAGACCAAGACCTCCAAGGGTCTCTACGCCCTGTTTGCGTATACCTACTCCCGTACCTATGACAATGGGCTGACCGACGGCTTGGGTTCCGTGGTCAGCGCCCCTTATTTCCCGCTTCCTAACTGGCAAAACCTGGATTGGGCCTTATCGCAGATCAATCTGGATAACAGCTTCGTCGCCAGCGTCATCTACGACTTGCCGTTCGGCCGCGGAAAGCGCTTCGGAGGCGATTGGAATCCCCTGACCAACGCCGTTCTCGGCAACTGGCAGACGACCGTCATCCAAAGAATTTCCTCCGGATTTCCCGTTCCTCTGATCGACAGCATTAACAATGCCGGCAACACCTTCTCCAACGGCGGCAATGAGAACGATTGGAATCGTCCTGACCGGGTCGCCGGTTGCAATCCTGGCAACGCTGCCCATGGAAAGCTGCAGTGGATCAACTCGGCCTGCTTTGTTGCACCCCAGTCGGGTGAATTGGGAGACGCATCGCGCGCCCCGGCCACCGGGCCTGATTTCGTCAATACAGACTTCTCGGTCATCAAGCAGATCGGTTTGCCCAGAGAGATGGCTTTGAATTTTCGCGCCGAGATCTTTAACCTCTTCAATCACGCACAATTCGGTGCGCCGGTCAACGACGTGAGCGCGCCTGGATTCGGCTTTGTCCAGTCCACCGTGTACAACCCACGCTTAGTGCAGTTTGGACTCAAGCTGCTGTTCTAGAGATGCCCTCCTCGGAAGGCCGCCCTTCCGGCGGCCTTTCATTTCGCTCTTTTACGCCCCGACACGCGAATAGTTTGGTTTACACCAGCGTCGCTGCTCAACTACAGTGAGACCGTGCTGGAGGCCAATTTGAAGCGACTGCTTTTTTTTCCATTTCTTTTTCTCAGCCTTTCTCTTTCCGCGCAGCAACCCTCGGTGCCGGCGATCGAGTATAGTTCGGTCCCGGATTTCTTCAAGCTCCCGCCGGATCGCTACTTCGGAGAGATGGCCGGCGTGGCGGTCAATTCCAAGGGACACATTTTTGTTCTATCCCGCGGCAACACCACGGGTCCTGCTTATGCGGCCGCCGCATCGCAACTGCTTGAGTTTGGCCCAGACGGCAAGTTCATGCGTGAGATCGGCCACAATCTCTACGCGTGGTCTTATGGCCATGCCGTCAAGGTCGACGCCGAGGACAATATCTGGGTGGCGGATAAGGGATCGGACATGGTGATCAAGTTCGATCCGCAGGGCCGCGTCCTGATGGTGTTTGGGCGCAAACAGGAGGCCTCTGATGAGGACACCGCCCCGCTCAAGCATCCTAAGCCGCCGCTGCCCGCGGTCGACGGAATGTTCCGTCAGGTAACCGACATGGCTTGGGACGAGCAAGGCGACACATACATCAGTGACGGTTACATCAATTCGCGGGTGGCCAAGGCGGACAAGGACGGGAACTGGCTTAAGTCCTGGGGTGAGCCGGGGAGCGGGCCTGGTCAATTCAGTGTGCCGCACAGCATTGCTGTGGACGCGAAGGGAAATGTTTACGTTGCCGATCGCGGCAATCGTCGAATCCAGGTCTTTGACGGCGAGGGAAATTTTCTGCGTCAGATGACGATTGATGTGCCGTTTGATCCCGGTGCTCGTCCTGCGATTGGGCCCAAGCCGTCGCAGTCGTCTGGTGCGAATGGAACCATGCGGGCCGGATCTCCGTGGGCCATCTGCATCACCCCAGGGCCGAACCAGGTTCTTTACAGTTCCGATGCCTATCCGGGGCGCATTTACAAGCTGAGTCTGGACGGCAAGGTGCTTGGCTATCTGGGTGAGTCCGGTAAGCAGCTCAAGCAATTCGGCTGGATCCACGAGATAGCCTGTCCATCGGAGAACGAGCTATACGTCGCCGAGCTTCTGAACTGGCGTGTACAGAAGCTGATCCTGAAGCCCGCGCGCTAGTGTGGTGAGCCTTTGACTCTTTGGTTTTGAAGGGGCGGGGCTTCAGCCCCGCCGTCAATTTGAATAGAAGACCGGCTTCAGCCGCTGAGGGTACAAGCAAACACGAGCAGCGCGTACAACGGCCTCATGAAGAGCGACTGACCACAAAACCTGGTGGAGGGACCTGCTGTTTGCCGTTTTCGAGAACGCCCCCCAAAAAGAATTCTCACGAGAGCGTCTCATCTGCGCTCTCCTTAACCGGATTCCGCCCGATAAGCGGATACTGCTCCACATCTAAAATCGCCCCGTTAATCAACGCCGCCTCATCGGACAAAAAGTAAACCGCAGCCCATGCCACATCCTCCGGAGAGAGAATCCGCCCAGACGGCGCATAGGTCTTTGCCACCTTCGTAGGCCAGTCCTCTGGAAGACCCTCCTTTATTTTGAGGGCAAATTCGTTAGGGGTCAGTGTCCAGCCGACATTGAGCTGATTGACGCGGATGCCTTCCCTCCCGTGGGCATCCGCCAAATTTCGCGTCAAGGTCATCAGCCCGCCCTTGCAGATGGAATAAATGAATTGGTTGCGCTCGCCACAATATCCATTCATGGACCCGATATTCAGCACCCGTCCAGAGCCCTGCCTCCGGAAGTGCGGAAGCGCAGCCTGTATGAGTAGGAACGGCGCTTTCAAATCGACGGCAACCGTCCGGTCAAAAACTTCGGAATCCGTGGTTTCGAGATTGCTGCGGGTGATGGCAGCCGCGTTATTGACCAAACCATCGATCCGTCCAAAGTGCTGGATGGTTTCGGCGATGAGCCTTGCCGGCGCCTGCGGGTCTTCGAGCGAACCGAGGACATAGGAACATCCCGCTCCAAGCTCGTCGGCCAGTTTCTCCGCCGCCTGCTTTCGTCTTCCGTGGATCATCACCTTCGCGCCTTCACGGGCGAAGATGCGCGCCATCCCTTCGCCAATGCCAGTTGTCGAACCGGTGATCAAAATCACTTTATCTTTTAGCCGCACCTTGCCTCCGCCCTCATGACAACAGCTGCGCCGGATTCGTGCACATCATCTGGTGAATATGCTCCGCGGAAAAGCCGGAACTGCGCAGGCGCTCGGCATAGAGCCGGAGACCCTCTGCCGGAGGCGGTGTTTCCGGCTGGCCGAGATCGGTCGACAGCACCGTTGAGTCGACGCCGGCTTCGATGATCGCCTGCTCAATGACCGGGAAGGGCACCGATCCGCAAAGATGCGTAGTGGAGACAAAGCAGCGTTCAAACCATACGTTACCCAGCTGCGCGAGTTCCTTCTGTTGGGCTAAGGGGTAAAAGGTTGGATCCCACTCAGGATGTGTGATCAGTATCTTGCGCACCCCGCAGCGCTTTGCTTCGTGGATCAGGACGACAGCTTCCTGCGGGCTCAAATGACCGGTGCTCAATATGCAGTTGGTGGGCGCCACGGCCTCCACGATGGCTCGCGCTTCCGGGACCAGCCCGCCGTCGGCGTCGAGAACAGTAATCCCCCCGGATTCGCCATGATAGGAGCGGTGATTTCGAGCCGACCGTGTAGGCATCCAGATTTCCTTGGCCCCCATGGCCAGCGCAAGCTTGACGGCGGCAACGTTGAGGCCGCCGACGGTTTCGTTCAGGACCAGCCCGCCGAACACATGGATCCCCGTGACCACTTTCGATACCAGCCAGGCGCGCTCCACAGTCGAGTTCTGATGCGACTTGATCAGGATCGCGCCCATCCCTGCCCGCTCTGCTTCTCGCGCCAACTCGATATCGTTGTAGCGCCGGTTGTCCACATCCGGCGCGCTGTGGACGTGCAGATCGATGGCGTTTTCTAGAAAATCGGGCATCCGATTCATCGTTGCTCCCGGTTCAGCGTCTGTCATTTTCTTGACTTTTGGTCCTTTCCAGGCGCCAAAAGCCGGGGTGCCCCGTCCTTCGCGCTTTTTGCGAAGGGTGGGATAAACAGTTGCTATGCTGTCTTAGCTTTCCAGAACAAATGTCTCTTCTACGTCTTCACCACGGACGCCATAGATGCGGCGGTGAAGATTTACCGTGGCATCGCTGTAATGTGCCCAGATTTCCAGATGATCGCCAACTTGCGCGGGGAAACCGGGATCCGTGATGTCCACGATGGCATGCTCCGCATTCAGCTTGCGCAGACGCGCTCCTGGAGCGTTCTTTAGCACCGGAAGGCCGCGCTCTGCGCTGATCTCCTTCAGGCCGGCGTTGAGGATCAGCCGTTCGTTCGCGGATCTGCTGATGACGGTTCCGAGTACACTGAGCGCCAGCTCGAATTCCGGGCAAACCGTCTGATAGTCGGTGTCCATCAGCAGGTATGAGCCGCCCTGAATCTCGGTGATTCCGGGAAAGCGGCCAGAAGTGGCATGCGTGCCGGTTCCGCCTGCGCTGACAATGTCAACCGCAATTCCATGCGAACGCATTAGTTTGGCAGTCTCGACCAAAGGCCCCATGGCCTGGTGGATCGCCTCAACTTTGGCGGGTCCAGGTGGCAGGCGCACGCAGTGACCCTCATAACCGGTGAGCCCGCGCACGCGCATGCCCTGGGCTGTGGCAAGTTGCGCCAGGGCCAGCGCGGGTTCGCCTGGTGGGACGCCACACCGTCCCATTCCCGTGTCCACGTCCACCACGACTTGCAACAGAACGTTAGCTCGGGCGGACGCTTTGGCCATCGCCGTGACTGCGCGTTCATTGTCGATCCCGACCACGATGTCGGTGACCTGCGCCAGCTGAAGAAAGCGTTCGATCTGCACCGGGTCTGCGATTTCATTGGCCAGCAGGATGTTCCAAATTCCGTTTCTGGCCAGCGCTTCAGCTTCTCCCAGCGTCGCGCAGGTGATGCCGACGGCACTGTGCGCCAGCTGCCGCCGCGCGAGGGCTACGCATTTGTGGTTCTTGTAGTGAGGGCGCAGACGGCAAGGTCCCTCGGCAAAAAAATCAGCCATACGCTTGAGATTGGCTTCCATGGCGTCCATGTCGACCAGAAGCGCTGGGGTGGGTATTTCTGATTTCCGCAAGTCTCTACTCCGCTTTTCAGGTTGCGTGTCCCGTGGTGTCCACCAGGTAAAGCACCGCATCGCCTTGGAATGGCGTGGTAAAACGCTGCCTGGACGACCCGGACCGTACGGCATTTTCCCTGATTGTCTTGCCGGTTGCCGGGTTGAACCACTCCACGGTTAATTTCCTTGATTCCGCCATCGCCGACAAGTCCACGGTAAATGAGCCGCCGGAAGGAGCATACACCAGGTATTCCGCCCCGGTTCGCGGAGTCTGCGCCAGGCAATAGCCGGTTGAGCTCAGGTCTCCACGTGGCATTACCTTGACCAGGTTCAGCTTGCGGGAATATTCGATGGTGTACCCCAGATTGTCTCGCAGGTTGTCGTAGCGCGCATCGGGAGCGTTGCAAATGCCCATCGCCGGATGACCGCACATGTTCCTGCCTTGGCGCGGGTAGTACAGCAGGTAAGGGTCCATGAACAGCACCTGGCTGCCGTTGGCAAAATTCTTCCACACGTAGTTGCGGTTTTGTTGAGGGGTGTCCTTCCACGCGGCGCCATAGTAGGAATGGTCGCTGTCATTGATATTGACCTTGCACGGCGGCGTTCCCGATCCGCAGGAGGAAGCAGGAGAAATCGTGCTTCCCGGGGCCACCCAGTCCGCGTTGGAGTTGTACAGGACGCGATCGTTGGCGGCGGTGGAAGGTATCAGCGCGGCCCAGCCAATCGGATGCTGATGGGGCTTGCCGGACTCATACTTCCGGATCTGCGCAATCTGGTACTCATTCCACCACCTGGTGTCCTCCGGGGCTTCTTCGGAAACGATCCAGAGCACGTTGGGCAAATCGTTCAGGGTATCGATGACCTTGGCCACGAACGCGTCCTGGAAATGCGTGATCCGGTCAGGCGCGGTCATCGTCATCGAGGCGGTTCCTTTGGAGCCGCTTTTGTAACCATCGTCAATACCATTGATGTTGTTGCTCCCGGTGAATGGATAGCCATCGCCCGGGCAACGGAATATGTTGAGGAACTCGCCAGTGAACAAGTAAACTCCCGCGTAGATGCCGGCATCACTGAGCGTCTTCGTTCTTGCCCGTAGGCGATCGAAATAGCCCTGGTCCCACCTCGTCAGGTCGAATTTCAAACCGCCGTCGCTGGCTTTGCCCGGGCCGGTTCTCTGCCACGGCTGCGGGCTCACCCAAAAGTCCGGAGGAGAGGATTCTGTCGAAGGAAGTGAGCAGAATTTCGGCATCTCCACACGCCACAGCAAGGTGAAATTCTGTCTGTGCGCCTTCATGAATTTGACGAAGCCAGGGAAATCCACCGCCTGCGGGGAATTTTGCCCGCCCCAGTCCTGCAGTGTGTTCCAGGTCTGTGATCCGGCCAGGACAATGGCGTGCCCTCGGCTGTCCTGGAAGTAATGAGGGTTGGCAGAGACCGTGAGCGGCGAAGCGATGACCTGCGAATGAGCGCTTGGGCCCATAAGCAAAGGGAGTAAAAGGACCAAAGGGAGAAAAGGGAGAAAAAGGCGAGGGGCCCACCGCGCGAACCTCAACATGCGTTTCCTTCCTGATCTATCCGCGGCCGATAAACGGCATATTTGTCGCCATCACGGTGATGAATTGCACATTGGCCTCAAGCGGCAGATTAGCCATGAAGAGGACAGCTTCGGCCACGTGCTTGATCTCCATTCTGGGTTCCAGCAGCTTTTCTCCGTTCGCCTGCAATGAGGGAGCGGAAGGCTTGCCGGCCATGTCCCCGGCATTCCCGATGTCGATCTGGCTGCTGGCGATGTTGTGGGCTCGCCCATCGAGCGAAATCGACCGTGTCAGGCCGGTGATGGCATGTTTGGTGGCTGTATACGCGGTGGAAAAGGGCCGCGGAACATAGGCGGAAAGCGACCCATTGTTGATAATGCGGCCTCCTTTTGGTTGCTGTGCCTTCATCCGCCGAATTGCCTCCTGGGCGCAAAGGAAAGCCCCGGTAAGGTTTACGCTGACCACCTCGTTCCACTGCTCGTAGGTCAAGTCTTCCATCGGAATTGGCGGCGCAAGGACACCCGCGTTGTTGAAGAGCACATCAAGGCGTCCGAATTTCTCCTGGGTTTGGGCGAAAAGGTGGCGAACGGACTCCGGATCGCGTACGTCGGTGGGGACGGGAAGCATCGGGCCGCCATCGCCTGACGCCATGCTTGCCGTTTGCTCCAGTTCCGCCGCACGCCGGCCCGCTAGAGCCACCGCGTATCCAGCGCCTTGCAAAGCCAGCGCCGCCCCACGGCCAATCCCACTCCCCGCACCGGTAATGATCGCCACTTTCCCCGGATGCTTGCTCACTGGATCCCTCCGCCGAAGCGTCTATTTCGCATAAAACCGGTAATGAATATCCCAATGGGCGGTTTGGCCCGGCGCAATCACCAGGTGATGGTAGGCCTCCGGGCAAATCGCCGTGCGCGGCGACCAGAAATTGAAGAGCGAGATCGGATTGTCTCCTGTCTGTTCGACCCCCGCTCCCGTCTTGGTATTCTCCACCACGATGTCGTAATCCGCGGGATTATTCGAGTAACCCGTGAGATAGCTCTCCACGTATTGCCCCGGTTGCAGTTCTTGCCGGTAAACGATTTGCTTGCCCTCGATCCCCGCCAGTGGCTCCATCGATTTTTCCGCCTTTGGCGTGAAGGGGAAGCGGATCGTCATATCCGGCCCGCTCGGAGCACCATCCAGCACGAAGAAGTCATGGTCGTATACCTGGGTGTCGATGGTTTTCGTGCCCGTATTCTTCAGCCTGTGCCGTAGGGTGAGAATGGGCTTATCGGGATCAAGCATTACCGTCTTCTCGTAGTCATAGGCAAAGCCGATGGGCGAGCGGAGTTGCTGCCGGAAAGATACTTGGCGATGGCTCGCGTGCACCGTCCATTTGCCGCCATCCACCAGGGGGTAGGTCCGCATGAATCGGTATGCTGGCTCCTCGCCCTTGCGCAGTACGCCTACGCCAATCTTGACGAACAGCCCGCCGGGTTTGGCCTGGCCGTAGTCCAGAGCGCCGTCTTCCGAGCGGAATTCTTCGACTGGCCCAACAATCGCATCGGCGATCATTGGATCGTAGTGTGAAAACCAGACGCCGAAGTAGGTGTGGCCCTTATACGACAGACAAGGGATAACACCCGACCAATCGAATCGGGAAGCCCGGTAGTAGCCGTCTTTTGCATCAGGAAGATAGAGCACAGCCTGCGCCGCGCCGTTGGCGATGGTTGCCTTGGGATAGCTGCTCTGTAACGCGGTCGAACAACCGCCGGAGCCTGTTTCGCCTGCCGCTCCTGATGGGGCGGCCAGCAAACTCGCAAAGGCACAAGCAAAAAGTGCCAAAAAGAAGCGTTTCAAAGCAGTTATCTGTCCCCCTACAAACAGCTTGCACTTCCTTGCCGGAGTGCGCCCTAAGTCAGCCCGTATTTTAGTACCACCGCGATCGGACATCCAGACATCCAAACCGGCCCAGAGTGAATCTTCGTTAAAGGTTGATGACAAGCACCGGGCTGCGTTGCAAGTCGATTCTGGGTGGGAGCAGGCAGTCTTTTACAAAAGCATCGTTTTAACCAGAGGCAAATGCGGAACGGCCTCGCCGCGAAAGGAGAAGGAATGCTCATCCTGATTTTGGTGATTCTGTTGCTCGTTTTTGGCTTTGGCGGTTACCGCCTCGGACCCGGCATGGGGTACTACGGCGGCGGCGGCATCAGCTTGATTCTCTTGATCGTCATCATTCTGCTGTTGCTCAGGGTTATCTGAGGGCGGGATACCGCCATCAAAATTTCCCCGCCTCGTAAATCCCCCGGGGTCGAGTTGGGTACGGGCTTCTGCCCGTACCCGCTAATCCAGCCCAAACGAACACGTTCCCAGCCTTGACAAAATGACAAAATCTTTCTCCCGGCCGCTGCGGCAAATCCCACTTCTTTGGTGACGACCCCCCCGCCGGTTGAGCCCCTTTTCCTTTGCTGCGCATCCTTTAACCAAGAGGCGGTACAGTAAACTTCATGGATGAACCGATCGCACTAGATCAGCCCTATTCGGACGCGGTGGTTTTTTTTGGCGCCACCGGCGACCTTGCCTATAAGCAGATCTTTCCGGCTTTGCAGAAGCTGGCCAAGCGTGGGAAATTGGCCGGGCCCGTTATCGGTGTCGCCAAGGCAGGCTGGAATCTCGACCAACTAAAGAGTCGGGCCAAGGATAGCGTGGAACAGCACGGAGGGCTCGATCCCGCCGGATTTCCCATCCTGCTCGAAAAGTTGCGTTATGTCGACGGAGATTATCAGGACGCTGCCACATTCAACAACGTTCGCAAGGAACTCGGCAACGCCAAACACCCTCTTCACTACCTGGCCATTCCGCCCGTGCTCTTTGGCGTGGTTCTTAACCAGTTAAAGCTCTCCGGATCGTCCGCGGGCGCTCGCGTCGTCATTGAAAAGCCCTTCGGCAGTGACCTGGCGTCCGCCATGGCTCTCAACAAGGTGGTGCACGATGTGTTCGCCGAGGAAGATGTCTATCGCATCGATCACTATCTGGGCAAGAATACGGTGCAGAATGTGATCTTCTTCCGCTTTGCCAACAGCTTCCTGGAGCCCATCTGGAACAACCACTACGTCGAAAGCGTTCAGATCACGATGGCCGAGGAGTTCGATGTGTCGGACCGGGGAAGCTTTTATGACGCGGTCGGGACCGTGCGCGACGTTGTGCAGAATCACCTCCTGCAAATACTGAGCAACATCGCCATGGAGCCTCCACCCACCCTCAGCATCGAAAGTCTGCGCGATGAGCGGGTCAAGGTGCTGAAAAGCGTTAAGCAATTGAGCGACGGCGATGTGATTCGAGGACAATACCAGGGCTATCTTGATACGCAGGGCGTGAAGAAAGGCTCAACCACCGAAAGCTACGTGGCACTGCGCCTGGCCATCAATTCCTGGCGCTGGAAAGGGGTGCCCTTCTTCATTCGCGCGGGCAAATGTTTACCCAAGACCGAAACGGAAGTACATGCCACGCTGCGCGCGCCGTGCCCGATCTTTTCCTCCGAAGCGCCACCGCCCAACTACGTGCGCTTTCGCATAAGCGGAGAACCGGTGATTGCCATCGGAGCCTCCATCAAGAGCGCGGGCGATCAGTTGCGAGGATGCCCGATTGAACTGGTGGCGGACCAGGAATGCGGCGAAGACGAAATGCTTCCTTATGAGGAGTTATTGGGCGATGCCATGAGTGGGAATCAGACTTGGTTTGCCCGCGAGGACTACGTCGAGGAAGCTTGGCGCATCGTTGACCCAATCCTGAATGATAAGACGGTTCAGGTCTACAAACCGGGGACCTGGGGTCCCGAGGCAGCAAATAACCTGACTGCATCCTCTGGAGGATGGCAGGATCCGAAATAAATCTCAGGCCAGCGCGCTTTGCAGCCGGAAGAGTGCGCCGACTCGAAGGGAGGGTCCGTGGATCAGGCTCTCCCAATCTCCCGATTCGGCGACCCTGCCGTTTTCAAGAATGTAGATCATTTCCGCCCGTTGGATAGCGGAGACACGGTGCGCGATCAGCAGCACGGTCGTGCGGCCCCTGAGCCGCTCGATCGCGTCCAGAATGCGCTTCTCGTTCTCCAGGTCGAGACTGTTGGTTGCTTCATCGAGGATCAGCAGCTCCGGCTTGCGCAGCAGGGCACGGGCCAGAGCGATGCGTTGGCGCTGCCCATGCGAGAGCAGCATTCCACGATCTCCAATGATCGTATCCACCCCCTGTGGCAGTTCGAACACAAACTCCGCGGCCGCCACCTGGAGGCTTTCCCGCAACTCCTCTTCCGAGGCCTCGGGATTGGCCCAGCGCAGGTTGGCCCGCACGGTGTCATGGAATAGGACGGTGTCCTGGGCCACGTAGCCCACGTGCCGCCGCCAGGCTCTGGCTGTTGCGGGTACAAGCTCCACCCCGTCCACCAGCACATGGCCCGCCGTGGGCGATAAGAGGCCATTCACCAGATCGGCCACCGTGCTCTTGCCGACGCCCGAGGCGCCTGCAATGGCTGTGATCTTTCCCGCGGCAATGGTGAGTGACAGATCCTCGAGAACGGCGGGCCGCTGGTCGTCGTAGCGAAAGCTGACTCCGTTCAGCCGCACCTCATGGGCCAGGCGAGGTGCGGGCCCTGCAGCCGCGCGAACTTCGGCATTGGCCGCGCATTCGTCATAAATCGTCATCAGGTTTTCAAAGGCCGGCAGCTCGCTGAGAAATGCTTGCAATTGGCTTTGCCCTGTCGCCAGACGCGGAAACAGCCGCGTAAAAACCGCCAGCAGCAGAAGCATGGACGCCGGAGCCACATTGAGAATCTGCAGCGAGGCGAAGATGATCCCTGCCAGTATGAGTAGCGAACCGGCTTCGAACCAAAAAGCTGCCGCTGCCTGACCCCGGGTGCTGTCTAAGCTTTGCTGCAACGCCGATGCCTGGAGCGACGAGAACATTTTCAGGTCGCTGCTCTGGGCATCGTAGAACTTCATCGCTTTCAGGTTCTGCAAGTGTTCGCTGGCTGCCGAGTAGACTTCGCTGACGCTTTCCGAGACTGCGGTGCCGCTCTGGTGGACAGCACGCATCCAGCGGCGGGAAAGTAGCAGGAGAGCCGCTCCGGCGGCCAACACCAGAGAGGTCATACCGGTGGAGAGCTTAAGGGCAATGGCGATATACACGAGTGCCAGGATGCCGTTGGACATCGTGCTGATCAGCAGCGAGGTGCAGGTCGCAACGCGGGTCAATTCGGCCGTCAATGCGTGGGTGAAATCTGAAGAGCGGCGTCGC
>JBARKD010000184.1:0-6959 GCA_049800615.1 Acidobacteriaceae bacterium
GCGGGTCATTCTGGAGCGCACGGGCTGGATCGACCCGGATCATGTATTGGACGGCATCTAGTGGACTGTAACCGTTGATTCAGGAGTAGAACCAAACCTGCGAAATACGCGATTCTCGTTAGGCGCGCAGCTCTCATGCTTTGTATCAGGGCCCGACTTTAGTCGGGCCGCAAAAGGCTGAGAGAGAATTGGGCTTTAGCCCCTGCGGCTCTACTGAATCAGCGGTTACAGCCCACTGGCAGGGGCAGCCGTTTCGCGATGGGAGAGCGCCGATGACCATCAGGGTGGCATTGATAGGCTGTGGCGCTGTGGGCTCCATCCACGCAGCGAATCTCAGACGTGACGGCGTGGAACTGACGGCTGTCTACAGTCCAAGTTCAGTGGAAGCTTCTACCTTCGCCTCGACGCACGGCGTCAGGAGTGTCAGCCGAAGCGTGGATGAAGCGATTGCGAACGTCGACGCCGCCATTATTTGTTCGCCCTCAGATCTACACTTCGAGCAGGCAAGGACGTGCGTTGAGGCAGGAGTGCACACGCTTGTCGAACTCCCGCCCTGTGCGAAAGCCGGCGAAGCCGAGGAACTAGGAGAGAGTGCACGGCAACGAGGTGTCCAGTTGGGATGCGCCCACACGGCCCGCTACCTGCATCCTTATGCGAGTCTCAAACGCACTCTTCAGAAAGATGTCATCGGAGAAGTTCTGGAAGTAAATTATGTGCGCTACCACCAGCTTCGAGCTCGGAGCTGGACAGACAATGCGTTGCTCCATCATGCCGCACACCCCATCGATCTGCTGATGGATTGGTTCGGCGGCCTGGAGCCCGTCGCGTGCATGGCCGTTCCCCATGCATCTGCCGCTCAGTCGGCATCCATTCTGGGAAAATTGCCCAATGGAGGTCCCGTAGCGATCACCGTCAGTTACGCTTCCCGGTTCCCCTTGAACCGTATGCTGCTGGTCGGAAAAAAGCACACGGTAGAAACAGACGGCTTCAGCTACGTGCGGTCAGATCTGGCTGATTTGGAGTTCCACGGAACGGAGAACCATGTCTATGAACAGGCAATCCATGATCAGGATGCAGCCTTCCTCGGCGCATGCCTGGGAAACGGCAGCTTCGTGGACTGGGCTGACACGGTAAACCTCATGCGAATCGTGAACCGTTTTCGAGCGTTATGCAAGGAAAGCAGCGCTTAGTTGTTTCATCTCTAAATTAGATGGAACAGAGCGGAACTTGATATTTGACTGCATGAACGATCTCCAATACATTTCACCCCGGGGCAGAGCTTCAACGGATGATCGCTGCGCTCCGTCCGGTTCCATGACGGAGCACGAAGCGGCTGGCCAATGTTTTGCTGTTTGTCCTGACTTGCCGAGGCTTTCGATGGGCAGGTCGCTTTCGCTGGAACGAAGAATCCATCGCAGAGGCCGAGGAAGCGACCAGGCCGGCAGATTGAATCACTATTGAGGGGAGCTGGCATCGGGGGCATCCATGAAAGTAACGGACATCAAGACACAGATTGTTAACCTGAACTTCCGCAATGCCGTGATCGTGAAAGTGGAGACCGACGACGGTTTCACGGGCCTCGCGGAGACCGTGATGAAACGGAGGACGCAGACCGTTGAGCAGTCAATCCTGGACCTCAAACGATATTTGGTAGGAAAGGATCCAACCGAGATTGAGTATCACTGGGAAAGAATGTACCGCGATTCCTTCTGGGTGGGGGGCCCCCTGCACTGCACGGCGATCAGCGTCATCGATTGCGCGTTATGGGACATCCTCGGGAAAGTAAGCGGGTTGCCGGTATACAAACTGCTGGGCGGACCTACGCGAAAGCAAGTGCCGATCTACTGCCATTGTGCGGCGGGCAATTCGCCTGAAGCGTTTGCCTCGAACGTGAAGGTTTGCCAGTCTCGCGGGTACCGGGCTCTCAAGACTACCTTGCCGCTATTCTACGGAGAAGGAAACCGGGGGGCTGACCGGTATGCGGTGAACGGCAGCGGCTACTCGGGGACGCAAGGTATGATTGCCGCGGACTGGAAAGAAACCGAATATCTGGATTCGTCCATATTCAGCCGCATTCGGGAATTTTTTATAGCCGCTCGCGAGGCCGGTGGACCAGAGTTGGGCATTGCTGTGGACTGCCATGGCAGGTTGAATCCAAAGAGTGCGTTGCGTTTGTGCCACAGCCTCGAAGATTTGAATCTGTTATTTGTAGAAGAACCGATTCCACCCGAAAATGTGGAGGAATTGTGCCTGGTGCAGCGCGAAACTTCGATACCTATCGCCGCGGGTGAGCGATGGGCAACCATTTACGGTGTGCGTCCGTTTATAGAAAAGCATGCAGTGGATTACTTGCAATGCGACCTGGTGAATTGTGGCGGAATCACTGGTTTGAAAAAGATCGCCGCGCTCGCAGAGGCTCACTACATTGGTATGGCGCCACATAATCCGAATGGACCCCTGGCGACGGTGATGAATGTGCACTACGCGGCGGCGATTTCAAACTTTTTTCTCCTGGAGACGATTGGATCAGAAGCGGAAGACAAGCTGACTGCGGAACTGTTAATGAATCCGATGAAACCCGTCGCGGGAAAACTAAGCCTCCCTGAAGGGCCCGGGTTCGGCGTTGAATTAAGACAGGACGCACTCGATGCACGGCCCTACCTGCCCTACGCGGGCCGGCGATAGGAAGACGCAGAACGCGCCCAGGTACAGAACCCACACAAGCTGTTCCTAGTCCGTAAGGTCCGATGGCGGTCCACTCGAACCCCAGGAAGCAGAGAGATGAAATCTTCGCAACGCGTCGCGGCGAGAACATGGTGGATCTGCTTCCTGCTTTTCCTGGCGACGGCCATCGTCTACTTGGATCGGCAGGTGCTGGCGCTCACTGCGGGAAGAATCATTGCCGATTTCGGACTCACGCAAGAAGGCTTTGGGCGAGTTGTAGCCGCGTTCCGGTACTCTTACGGATTTTTCCAGATAATCGGCGGCTTCCTGGTCGATGCCTATGGTCCCGGCATGATATTCCCGGCGGCCAGCGGAATTTGGTCGCTCGCCGGGCTGCTGACAGGTCTTGCCACTTCCGTGAGCATGCTGACCGGGCTCCGTTTTCTCTTGGGGA
The DNA here is from genome assembly GCA_049800615.1 of Acidobacteriaceae bacterium. Lineage (GTDB taxonomy): Bacteria > Acidobacteriota > Terriglobia > Terriglobales > Acidobacteriaceae > PALSA-350. The sequence continues at coordinate 3,119 of JBARKD010000184.1, forward strand.
CGGGTGAGGCATTCAACTGGCCCTGTGCACTCAAAGTCACCAGCTCACTGTTGCCGCCGAAAGACCGGCCTCTCGCCAACGGAATCTTCAATAGCGGAGGTGCGGTCGGAGCTTTAGTAGCGCCGGTGATCGTGACCCTGATCGCCGTTCACTACTCCTGGCGAGCCGCGTTTGTCGTAACGGGAGCAGCAGGCGTTTTGTGGGTCTTTGCCTGGCTGTGGTTGACCAAAAACAGTTCGGAACAGCTCAGGGGAAGGCCATTTCCGCTCAAGAACGCTTTTCGCGTCTTGATCCGTCTTATTGCGATGCAGCAGTTCTGGGTGCTGGCGGTTTCCGCAGTCATCATTAACGGCGTCAATTACTACCTGGCTGACTGGATTCCCCTTTACCTGCAGACGTCACGCGGCTTCAGCTTTTCGATTGGAAATCTCTTGTCGATTGCGGTTTATGGCGGCAGCTCGCTGGGCAACATCCTTACCGGTTTATTGGTTCGAAGGCGAGTGAGTCGCGGCATGAGCGTAATGGCCGCCAAGCGGTGGGCGCTATTTGCCAGTTGCGTTCTTATGCTCGCGGCGGTTCCTGCGGGCCTCACGCCGTATCGCTACGTGGCCGTGATTCTTTTGGCACTTACCGGGATGGGGGTCGCAGGCTTTCTGGTGATTTACCTGACGCTGGTTCAGGACTTGGAGCCGGCTTACGTAGGCGTGAGCTCAGGCCTGCTGGGTGGTATGAGCAACCTCGTTTACGGTTATGTGAGCCCCTATCTCGGGCTGCTTGCCGATCGCAATCGCAGCTACCTGATACTCGTGTTAGCCGGCGTCCTGCCCTGGTTTGCATTTTTGGGGATTTTCTACGGAACTGGTTTCAAGCAGCAATGATGGATTGCTATACACACCTCGACATGCGCATCCCTGATCCGGTCGCAGATCTTCGTCTGCGCATGAGCTCGGCGAACACAGATCGTGCGCTCATTGTTGAAACCTGGGGAAAAGACAACTACGCCTGCCTGGACCGCCTGATTGCTTCTCCCTCGCCGCAGTTCCGTATTGCCCTGTGCTTCCGGCCTGAAGAAGGCGGCCTCGACACAGATGTACTTCAGCACGAAGTGGTCGTCGCACTTCGAGTCAAGACGGAGGATATTCGCCATCTTGGGAGCATCGTGGATTCACTGGAATCTTCGGGAAAATGGCTGCTGACACACGCTGAATCGGGCATCAAGGCGCTCAAAGAGGAGCTTGTCCCGCTGCTGGCGCTTCATCCGGCGCTCCGCGTTTACCTGCCCCATCTTGGATGGCCACGCCGCGACAAAAGCGACGATACTGATTGGCCCGAGTGTGTGAACGAGCTGAGTCGTTTTCCAACCATGATGGTGGGCATCTCGGCGATTGGTCACTTTTCCCGCGAAGCATATCCTCACCATGACATGGAACCATTTGCGGCAAAGTTACGGGATGCCTTCGGGGCGGACTCCCTCGTGCCAGGTAGTGACTACCCATTGCTGGAAGCATCCAATTATGCTGAAGCTATGTCCTTGGCTCAACGGCTCATCCAGCTAGGAAGCACACGCAGCACATGCCGATTTGAATCGAGCATTTTTCAGAAGCACGACACAATCAAAGAGTAACAGCGGGTAGGGAAGGGGGATCTATGGTCAAAATCGGATTCATCGGCATCGGGGTTATGGGTAAACCGATGGCCGAAAACCTTCTGCGCGCGGGCTATTCCCTCTCGATTGACAACCGGCACCGGGAGAAGTCGGAGGCGCTCGTCAGTCTCGGTGCGACGATTGCCGAATCGCCGCAAGATGTGGCCAGGGGTGGCGAGGTGGTGGTGACAATGTTGCCCGACACACAAGCCGTGGAGCAGGTCCTGTTTGGTGAGAAGGGCGTTGCCGAAGGTCTCAGGCCGGGCTCAACGGTTATCGACATGAGCACCATCGCACCCGCGGCGACGGTAGCATTTTCAGGGCGGCTGGGCTCCCAGGGGTGCGAAATGTTGGACGCCCCGGTCAGCGGCGGCCAAAAGGGAGCAGTGGCAGGTACGTTAGGAATCATGGTGGGCGGATCGCGAGACACCTTTGAAAAGTGCCTCCCGATCTTTCAAGCGCTGGGCAAGACCATCACTTACACCGGGCCCAGTGGGCACGGCCAAAAGACCAAACTCGTTAATCAACTCGTGGGAGCCACGAACCTTCTGGCTGCAGTCGAGGGATTGCGCCTGGCGCACGCGGCGGGTCTCAGTCTGGAAACCACTCTACGAGCAGTATCAAGCGGCGCAGCCTCCTCATGGATGCTGACGAATCTCGCTCCCATGATTATCAACGAGGACTTTGCTCCCGGGTTCAGCATCCGTCTGCAACACAAGGATCTAAAGCTCCTCAAGGAGTGGGTTTCTGAGCTGGGCGTTGAGTTTCCGGCGGCTGACCTGGTGTATTCGCTTTTCTCCCGGGCTTTGGACATGGGACTCGAAAATCAGGGCAATCAAGGGTTGATCAATGTCTGGAAACGGTAACCTGCCGGGTCAGTCAGCCCAGACTCATTTCTGAATTGGACAGACAGCATGATGGATATCAGTCGGCGAGAACTACTGAAGATGGCCGGGGGCGTCGTGATGACTTCCGGGATGAAGAGTACGACTGACATCACCGTTCGATGGGACTTCGAAGGGGGCAATCTTGGAAAAGTCGAGCTAGCCGGTACTGATCACTATCGCTGTCACGTAAAGGGCCAGGTCGATCAAGACGGAAGAAATCGCCAGGCCAATTGGTATTGTTTTCGTGTCGACCATGCCCAGGGTCATCTGCTGACGTTCGACCTCGTCGATCTTGCCGGCGAATACAACTACCAACGAAATCCCGGTGCCATCACGAAAGACACGCTGCCTTTTTTTAGTTCTGATGGAATCACCTGGCAACCGGTCGAAGAAGCCCTCTACGATCCAGCCGAACCCAAATTGCAGTTCAGGATTACGGTGTCGTCGGAGCATTTGTGGTTAGCCCATGTACCGCCCTACACCACTGTCAATCTTGCCCGGCTGCTTCGGGATATTTCGGCGACTCCGTACGTAAAATCTACGACGATCGGCAAGACGGTCGAAGGCCGGACAATTCCTCTCGTCACCATAACCGATAGCGCGGTTCCCGATGATTCGAAAAAGGTGATCTGGCTCATGTTCCGCCAACATGCTTGGGAGGCAGGTAGTTCCTGGACGGGTGAGGGACTGATGCGTTTCGTAACCTCCTCTGATCCCACAGCGGAGCAGATCCGCCGGGAGACAATTCTCAAAATCCTTCCCCTCTGCGATCCCGATGGCGTGGTGAACGGCACCGTTCGCTTCAATCACTATGGCTATGATCTGAATCGCAACTGGGACCTGATCGATCCGGTAAAGATGCCCGAGATTACCGCCGAACGGCGTGCCATCCTCGACTGGGTGGATTCTGGAAACCGCTTCGACTTCTTCCTGACCGTCCACAACGACGAAACCAACGAATATATTCAGGGTCCGCCCGACAAGAGCGGGAGCTTGGTACCGTTGCTCAACCGGGTATTTGAATACTGGTCGGCGGGCGCCACGTTCGCGGCCACTAAGCCGCCGTCCTTTGACGACGTCAGTACGACGGTGGGGAAGCCCGGCCGCATGAATGTCGTACAGGGGCTTTATCAGGATCGCAAGCTGCCTGGATTCGAAGTGGAGATGCGCATCGTGAAGCATCCGAAACTGGGTCGCCGGCCGAACATTGAAGACCGTAAACGAGCAGGCGAGGAGCTCGTTCAAGCTATCTGGAAGGGCCTCGACTCTCGCCAAACCAAGGTCCCAGGCTGATTCCGCAGTCTACAGT
>JBARKD010000185.1:0-7574 GCA_049800615.1 Acidobacteriaceae bacterium
GACCAGTAGCGTTTGCCAACAATAAAATCCGGAACGCCGTCTCCATCGACGTCGGCATAGGTGGTGCCATGAGGCTCTGAGAACACCACGCCTCCCGCGTTTTTGGTGGAGAAATCATCCATGATCATGTGCTTCACAAACGAAATATTTCCCGAGCTATCGCGCTTCTGCTCGAACCACGCCATACCCCAGCCATGAGGATTGAGCACCGTGACTACATCATTCAGGCCGTCTCCATTCACATCATAGACAGCCATCACACTGCCTCCCATGATGCCCCGGCCGTAGCGGGCAAACGCCTCCGGGTGGTAAGTCCACGTCTCCTGGCTACTTCCAGGCGCCGGCTGTTCCCACCACCCATAGGCATTGAGAATATCCAACCGCCCGTCGCCGTTGATGTCGCCCACACCGATGCCATGCGCCGTCCCGTATCCCTTCTCGGAAACGTTATGCACGATCCAAGGCCCGGTCGGATTGGATGGGTCAGGCTTGGCATAACGCACCTGCCCGCCGCCCATGTAAACAATCTCCTGCTTGCCGTCACCGTCGACGTCGCGCATCACGGCAATCTCGCTCTGCACGTCGTTGACCACCTTGTACTTCGTCCAGCGCCGGTCTTCTCCCTTGGGATTCTCATAGAGGTAAATCCCGCCGTTGGCGCCTCCGTAGCTCACTGTCACCAGGTCGGCCCAACCATCGCCGGTAAAGTCCGAGGCAAAATTCATCCACGCATCGCCTGCGAACTTGGTCGAGGGATTGACCGTCTCCGCCAGGTATATCTCTCTGAATTTTGTGTAGTCCGGCCCGTAATAGATGTAAGGACCGGACACCACGTCCAGAATCCCGTCATGGTTGAAATCGGCCGCGGAGGAACTCCAGGAATAGTAGAAATCGCTAAGCTGCTGCTTGCGGAAGTTACTGGATACCTTGTCCGGCTGACGACTCTTGAGGCCCAGATCCTTGTAGGCAAGGTCCTTGAAACGTACTTCGCCCGCGCCCCCGGCGTAGAGCGCGATCGGCCCATATCCTTCATCCCCGACAGCACCATGCTCGCGGCCATCGTTCAGGAAGGTGCGAACGATGTTGGCGTCGAAGAGGATTTCGACCTGGTTCCAATCCGTCGGCCGCAGGCTACTGTCTGGCGGCGTAAACGGGAGCTTTACGGTCGAGACAGGAGGATGAAATTCGCGCGGTGCTTCATTGGTTGGAGGCGGAGCAATTCGCTCCAGCCCGCCGCCGCGGCGCAATTTATTCCGCTCCGTGATCTGTCCCTTGCTATCGATGGTCACACTGTAGGTGGGGAGATCGGGCTCGCTCAAAGCTACATAAATGCCTTTCATGCCGGCGGGCGTCTTCTCCATGCGCAACAACACGCCGGTCTCGCACGCGGCTGTGCAGCGAAATTGCGTGTAGAGGCCAATGTCCTGGTAAGAGCGGTCAAGGACCAGCCAGCCGCTGCCCCCATTGGGGGTGGCGACGATCTCCCCATTTTCTGCCTGCCACTTAGCGTCGCCGAAGGTATGCCAGCCGGTCAGAGCCGATCCAGCGAAAGTGGTGTCCGGATGAAAAGAAGGGCCGGTCGCGGATAGCGGAAGACAAACCAACAAGAGGGACAGCGGCATCAGGAATTTACTGTTCTTTAGCATGGCATTTTTCCAATCATCCCCTGCGTAATATGCAATACGCGTTGTATATCCGTCGCCCAGGTATTGTCAATGAGATCCATGGGGGCGTGCCTGGAACCTGGCGCCTGGAACCCGTTCCCAAAATAACGAATGTTCGCTATTTAAGCGAAATCCCGCCGGTATGCGATCCTTCAGATGCATCCAACAGCCTCATGTCGATGAAACCGACGCCGCATAGCGCGAATATGAAGAATTCTCATGCCGGCGTGCTCCGGCTCATCGCAGTCTTCAAAATGCTGAAGGCGACTCTTTTGATCGTTACCGCCATTGGCATTCTCAAGATGATGCACAGTGACGTGGCGGCCACCATGGATCACTGGATCGCCAGGCTCGGCTTAGATCCGGGTAATCGCTACGTCGATCTTCTAATGAGCAAAGCCGCCAACATCAGCCCTGACAAAATCAAGGAACTTGGAATTGCCAGTTTTGTCTACGCCGCCCTGTTCCTGACTGAGGGCATCGGTCTCTGGTTATTGAAACGGTGGGCAGAGTGGTTCACCATCGTGATCACGGCTTCCCTTGTGCCGTTGGAAGTGTGGGAGATTTTCCGCCACCCCTCGGCGGGCAAGATACTCGTGCTGATCATCAATGTTGCCGTCGTTATCTACCTGATCTATCGAGTTCGCAAAGACGATCCGGACAGGCAAGAAAAAGTTGCCCTCGCCCAAAATCATTAGCCACCGGCAGGCGCTTTCTCCAGGGGGACGATATGGCCTGCGTCACGGAGATAGCGGAAGAGATGATCCAGGGGTGGCTTGGGATAAAGATTGTCGAGCGTCACGATCTCGCCGGAAGACGGCAGCAGGAGTTTTTCCGGCACTTCGCCTAACGCGTCCGCGAGCGCTTCCTTGTGCATGGGCGCGACATAGATTGTGACGTTGGTCGACAGCAGCCTGCCGAAGCCCTCCAGCATAGCGCCGGGCGAGGCCGAGAAAACCCTCTCCGCCAGGAGTTGAAGAAACATCGAGATCCATAGAATCACGCGGATGGGCTCAGCGGTGTAGCGGCGAACATGGCTCAATACCTGGTAGCCCTCGGGATAATTGGTAGCCAACACAGTACCGATAGGCGCAAGCTGTTCGACGAGCGCGAGTAGTGCCGCGTTGTCGGACGCGGCCGTCCCGTGGACAGTCTCCAAGCTGATTTCGAACACAGAAACGGGCTCGTGCTCGCCGGCGACCTTCTCTTCCAGCATCCTCTGTCGTGCAATCCGGAAAGCCTCATCCGCCGATGGGCCTGGACGGCCACCGAGGGTGCGCTCTACGATCACTGGCCGCCTGTGCAACGGAGTCGCCGGCTCGACCAATTGGGCCTTGGAGTCGAAGGCCAGAACATGACACATGCCCATTCGCAATAAGTCGAGGCACCAGAGGCGCGAATCGGCGCCGCCGAAATCGGGACCGCTAAATTCAAGCACGTCAATTTCCACGCGCTCCACAGATAAGTCGTCGAACAGGCCGGCGAGAAAGTCTTTGGGCGAAGAGCGCTGGTGATGCGCCGCATAAATGAGATTCACGCCCAAGGTTCCGATTGCCTGTTGCTGCAGTTGCGCTGTTGGGTCCAGAAGGCAGATGTGGAGAAGGATCTGGTTGGGTTGCCCGTTCGGCTGGGCCTGGAAGCGGAAACCAAGCCATCCATGCTGTTCATTATTTCCCTGGTAGTTCCGGGTGGCCACTGTATCGGCGAAAACGAAAAATCGCGACTCGGCGGCCCGTTCCTGGCCAAGCCGGGCAAGCAACTCGTTGTATTCGTAGTCGAGCATGGCGAGCACGCGTTCTTTTGAGACGTAGCGCGTGCCCGCGCCATACCTGTCGTCGCTGACCGTCTTGTCATAGGCCGAGATGGCTTCCGCGACCGTTCCCGACGCGGCGCCAACACTCAGGAACCAGCGCGCGACTTCCTGGCCTGCTCCGATCTCGGCAAAGGTCCCGTAAAACGAAGCTTCGAGGTTGATGGCCAACGCTTTGGCATGGATGTCATTCAATCCTTGGAGTGCAGGCGCAGGCATGTTTGTCTCCGTTTGCGAAATTCACGATAGGCCGGAGTATAGCCCAGACGGATGTCGGATGAGTTACCGCGACCACTCAACCAGCTGCCAACGCAAGCACGCGATAACCCCAGGCCTGCAGCCCCAGGAACAGGCGGCCGGACTCATCGCATTTCCCTTCATAAACCGCCGGGCTCAATAGATCTCGCCCTCGGACTATCTGTCCCCACAGCGCTTGCGTTGGAAGCTGCGCGTAGCATTGGCTCTGATGGTCTGCGTAGTTAACTGCGACCAGAAGCGGAAGCTCGCTCGTCGCTTCCCACAGAAAGCAGACGAAGCACTCCCAGGTCCAGTCGCCCTCCGACGCCGCCGAGCAACTCAGCATGCGCCACTGCCCGTCGCGCGCCAGAGGTTGCTGGACGCATCGCAGCAGCCGATCATAAAACTCCTTCACGAGGGGTTGAGCCTGCTCTGTGGGTCCGCGGCCCAAATGCACCGAGAGTCTTTTGCTTCTCCCCTCCAGCTGCCCATCGTGGAAAAACCGTAGACCCGGACAAAGGTAAGTGAGCACCGCGGCCGGCTGGTGCATCTCCCAGGAAAAGACAGCCGCGGCTCGCGGCTCGTCATGATTCTCCAGGAATCGTGCCGATTTGCGCTGGAAACTCAAATCAGCCGAAAAGTGGTCGCGTACCGGCCGGGCATGACCTGACCGCAGAAGGTCGTAAAGTTTCTTGTCATAGGTGTAGTCGAAGCCTTGCTGCTGCAGCGTCCATTCCAGGCCCCAGTAAACTTCCGCCATGAAAAGGAACTCCGGATGTTCCCTGCGAACCGTACCGATGGCCTCCGGCCAAAAAGATTCCGCCCGCAATTCCCAGGTCCGTTCAAAAACTTCCGGCAAAAGCAGCATCGCCATATCGCATCGCACACCGTCACACTGTGACGCGACGCCGAGCAGTTCCTCCCGCATGGCTGCCTGGAGCGGTGGTTCCGCGTAGTTCAGTTGCAAGGTATCCGGCCACCCTGAGAAGTAGGGGTCACGGCCATAGGCCAGTATCTGCGATCCCCGCATTTCAATTCGAACGTAGTTGTGCGGCTCGTGTCCCAGCTTCTCCTCATCGCCCGGTACATAAAACTCCGGATGAGCTTGCACCCAGGGGTGATCGGGCGCTGTGTGATTGGCCACGAAATCCAGCATGAGGCGCATCCCGCGCTGATGAAGTCTCTCCCGCAGGCGCTCCAACGCCGGCCGCCCTCCAAAGTCAGAGTGAACCACGTAGGCGGTGATGGCGAAAGGTGAGCCGCTGATATCCGACGGCTGCAAATCGGGCAGGATCTCCCAATACCCGGCCTGCCACTCAGAATGACTTTCGGAAACATTGCGCCCGGCAACCCCCGTCTGCCAGATGCCCAGGTACCAGATCCAGTCGAATCCTCGTTCTGCCAGGTGGTCCAGGTCCTGGTCGGGAATGTCGTCCAGCGTCGCCTTCCTGCCCAGCTTTTGGCCGAGTTCACTGAGCGCGACCCGGGTTTGAATCTGGTATAGCGAGAGATTTCCGGTCAGCCCGGACCTGCTGGGTCTCACAGATGCATCGGGTTCTCGGGAAGGAAGTGACAATGGAAAGCTGCTTCGCCAGCCACGGGCAATTATAGGGTCCGGTTCCCTGCCGCGGCTGGTTCGGGCGGGAGCTCAACGCGTATCAGATTTGTCTGAACCAATCTGTCTTAACCAAGCCAGTTTGTGATGAGCGCATCCATTCCCGGTTTGCTGGGTTAAAGGGTAGAGAGGATTCTTGGGCCTCCGGTGTTTGGTGCTGCCATGGCTGACAAGAAGTTCCTGGTTCTCTTCCGCACTCCTTGGCTGGCTGGCCAACATGTATTTGCCGCACGGATCGAAACCCATGGTGATCACCTTGTTTTGATTGATTCCGAGGGTAAACTGGCCGCGTTATTTCTTTTGGAGATCGTGCAAAGCTGCTGCGAACTCGGATCGGATCTAGGGTCCCGGGGAATTTAGCTTCGCTCTTTGGATCAGGTCCCCGGCTGCCCTTGAAGGACCCAGCTCATTGACACTCGGCCGCGGCTGGTCCAACATTGGGGCCTGGACACATTGTCAGCGTGAGGAGTTCTCCAATGCCCATCACCGAAACAGAGCAGGCGGCCACCATACGCAGGCCCGAGCTCAGTTCAGCCGCCGCAGCTTTCCTGGCGAAAAAACACCAAATGTTAATAGACGGCAAATGGGTGGATGCCCGCAGCGGTAAGACCTTCGCCGTAGAAGACCCAGCCACCCAGGAGATCATTGCCCAAGTCCCCGCCGGCGACAAAGCGGATATCGATCTTGCTGTGGCGGCCGCCCGCCGCGCATTCGAGAGCGGGCCGTGGTCCCGCATCTCGCCCGCCGCGCGTCAGCGTCTCGTTTGGTCGCTGGGCGACCTACTGGAGCGGCATGCGGACGAATTTGCAGAGCTCGAAGCGCTGGACAATGGAAAGCCGGTTACCAACGCCCGCCGCGACGACGTCGGCGGCTCGATCGAAATGTTCCGCTATATGGCTGGCTGGGCCACGCGCTTGAATGGGGAACAAATCCAGGTCTCGTCCCCTGGCAACTGGCACGTTTACACAATTCGCGAACCTGTGGGTGTAGTCGGCCAAATCATCCCCTGGAACTTCCCCTTGATGATGGCGGCATGGAAGCTGGCGCCCGCGCTGGCCGCTGGCTGCACCATTGTCCTCAAGCCCGCGGAGCAGACGCCCCTCTCCGCCATCCGCTTGGGCGAACTCATCACCGAGGCTGGCTTTCCCGACGGTGTGGTCAACATCGTCACCGGATTTGGCGAAACCGCCGGGGCAGCCTTGGCCGAGCATCCGGATGTCGACAAGGTGGCGTTCACCGGCTCTACGGAAGTGGGCAAGCTGATCGTGAAAGCCGCAGCCGGCAATCTCAAGCGCGTCTCCCTGGAATTGGGTGGCAAGTCTCCTGCCATTGTCTTCCCCGACGCTGACCTCGACCTCGCCATTGCCGGTACCGCCAGCGCCATCTTCTACAACCAGGGCCAATGCTGCACCGCAGGTTCGCGGCTGTTCGCCCATAAATCGATCTTTGACAAAATTGTTGATGGCGTTACCAAAGAGGCGGGCAAGCTGAAGATCGGACATGGTCTCGATCCTTCAGTCAATCTCGGGCCCCTGGTTTCCAAAGAGCAGCACGACCGGGTCACCGGTTTCCTGGAGTCAGGCCGCCAGGAAGGCGCCGAGGTGCTCACCGGCGGCAATGCGGTGGGCAGCCGGGGCTACTTTGTCCAGCCGACCGTTCTTGCCCGTACCGATCGCAATATGAAGGTGGTCCGCGAAGAGATCTTCGGTCCGGTGGTTTGTATTCAGTCCTTTGACGATGCGGAACTGGACGCAGTTGCCAAATTTGCCAATGACACGGAGTACGGACTCTCCTCCAGTGTGTGGACGCAGAATCTGAAAGCCGCCCACATGATGGCGCGCAAAATCAGGGCAGGTACGGTCTGCATCAATACCCACAACTACGGCGACCCGGCATGGCCATTCGGGGGGTATAAGCAATCCGGTTGGGGCCGCGAAATGGGCAAGGAAGTGATGGAGCATTACACCGAAACCAAGGCAGTGGCTGCCCGGTTGTGACACTTTTGGATTGTGCCATCGGGGACCTGTTGCCGATTCAGCAAACAGCAGGTCCCTCCACTTCGCTTCGCTTCGGTCGGGATGACAATTTTGTGGTTAGGTGAGAGCTGCCTTTCCATGAGGGAAACTGCAGATTCCTCGGCTTCGCTCGGAATGACAATTTCCATATCTAGCGACTACCGCCAAAGGTATTGCAGGCGGTCACTTGGCCTGTTGTATAGCCGCGGTTGAACCAGGACATCCGCTGTTCC
>JBARKD010000186.1:0-4232 GCA_049800615.1 Acidobacteriaceae bacterium
GGTCCAGCAACTGCGGGAAACGGAGATCAGCCCCTACACCTTGAGAGACACACCCATTTTTACCTGCATTCGCATGACGCCCGAAGAAATGCTGGCTCGGCTCGGCTAGGCCATGATGAAAGCCCAAGCGGCCAAGGCTCCGGCCGAGAAGACGAAAAAAGTCGCAGCAAAAAAGCCGCGGCGCAATCCTCTGGCCCCGCAGCGAATTCAGTCACTCCTCGATCTGCTGGCCAAAGCGTACCCCGGAGCGGAGTGCGCTTTGCTTCATCGAAACGCGTGGGAGCTCGTGGTGGCTACGATTTTGTCGGCCCAGTGCACCGACGCGCGGGTAAATATGGTGACCCCGGCTCTGTTCAAAAAATTCCCCACGCCCGCTGACTTCGCGCACGCCTCGCTGCCCGAGATCGAAGAGATGATTCGGTCGACCGGGTTCTATCACAACAAAGCAAAATCCCTGAACGGAGCAGCGCGCAAACTGGTCGAAGAGTTTTCTGGCAAAGTCCCGCAAACCATGGACGAGCTGCTAAGCCTCCCTGGCGTGGCGCGCAAGACAGCCAACGTCGTGCTCGGCGTGGCTTTCGGCAAAGCTGTTGGCGTGGTCGTCGATACCCACGTTCTTCGCCTCTCCCGGCGGCTCGAGCTCACCAAGGCCACCCAACCGGCGCAGGTGGAGCAGGACCTAATGAAGATCATTCCCCAGGATCGCTGGATCGCTTTCTCCCACGAAATGATTCACCATGGCCGCCAGGTTTGCATCGCCCGCAAACCGCGCTGTGCAGATTGCACACTAGAACCGGTATGCTACTCTGAGGACAAGACTTGGAGCGGTCACGATTGAATTAGTCAGGTCTAAGGAAAACGACGCTTTGGCTGCCTGACCGATAAGTTCTCTCTGTCCAATAGATAGTAATTTGTTGTGCCAGGCATCAGGCCTCCCCCGATATACTGACACCCAAAGCTATATTCCTATTAGGACACATGGTGGCCGATGAGCGGGCAGACAATGATAGAACAGACTCTCGGAAACTCTCTGCGTTACTTGCGAGAGCAGCAGGGAATTTCCTTGCGAGCCCTGGCGGAACGAACTGATTTTTCTGCCAGTTTTTTGTCCCAGATCGAAAACGGGCAGTGCTCCCCTTCCATTTCTTCGATGGAAAAAATCGCTAATGCCCTCGGGGTAACACTGGGCCAGTTTTTCCTGTCAGCAAACCAGCAGACAGCAACCATCGTGCGCGCGAGCGATCGTTCCCACATGGCGCTCGACTGGTCGCGTGCCGAAATCGCTTCCCTGGGCTCGCTTTCCAGCCCATCGCAGTTCCGGGCTTCCATGTTGATCATCAAGGGCGGCGGTCTCACCGGGAAAAGTGCCACACCATCGATTTCCGACGAGTTCGCCATGGTCTTTGAAGGCAAAGTGGTTTTGAAGCTGCCGGAAGCCGAGCACATTCTTGAACGCGGCGATTCGGTGACATTGGTGGCAGGCACGGCCCGCCAGTGGCGCAACGAATCTGACCGGCTGGTTGAGATCCTGGTGATCTCCCTCGGGCCATATCGCTAGGCCCTCTCCTTCAGTCCGTTGCGTAGAACTTGTCTCATGTATGAGATAAGTTCTAATGACGCGTGTTTAGCTTGTCGATCGCGCGCTTTAAGTCCTCCAGCTTCTGTCCCGCCTCACCCAGTTTGCCTTCGGCGGTCAGCCGCTGGTAGTCCGCCAGGTCTTTGGCGGCCTCCCCGACAGTCGCTTCCCTTTCGCTGGTCAGAGAAGAAGCCTCCGCCACCGGCGCCCCACTGGGATGCTGCGGTTCCGCCGCCGCTAGCGAGGATCCGCTTCCATTGAACAATGCCGCCAGCGCAGCTTCGTAGGTCGTCGCGTACACCAGGCGGTCCTGGAGGGCAAGCACCACCAGGCGTAGTTCCGGCATTGGACTTCGCTCCGCCTGCAGGTAAATGGGTTCCGCGTACAACAGCGCCTTTCCGATGGGGATCACCAACAGTGTCCCGCGACGCACATGCGAGCCCTGCTGGTTCCACAGCGTGAGCTGCCCGGACAGTTGCGCGTTTTGGTCGATGCGCGCTTCGATCTGAAGCGGTCCATCCACCAGCTTGTTCTTCGGGAAGTTGTAAACCACGGCATTTCCGTAGTGCTCCCCGTCGCTTCGGCCGCCCAGCCAGCCAATCAGATTGTTGCGATTGGCGGGTGTGAAGGGCAGGATCTCGATGAACTCCATCTGGCTCTGGTCCGGAAGCTTCATCAGCACGTAATTCGGCTGCATGGGTTGCGTGGTCTGGCCGCCTCCTTCGCTCATACCGACTTCATTGGCAACCGTCCACAAGTCCTCCCGGTTATAAAACACGTCAGGATTGGTCATGTGGTAGAGGCCGTACACATCTCCCTGCAGCTTGAACAACTGCTCGGGATAGCGCATGTGCTTTCGCAGCCCCGGCGGCATGGCTGCTCCATCTCGGAACAGCTTGGGAAAAATCCGACGCCATGCCGCGATGATCGGGTCCTGGTTATCGAACACGTAAAATGTCGTCGACCCGTCGTAGGCATCGATGACCACCTTCACGCTGTTGCGCATGTAGTTGATGGAATCTTCGCCTAACCGGTAGTGGGTCGAGTAGGGATATTGGTCCGAGATGGTGAATGCGTCCATCACCCATGACAACCTGCCATCTTCGCCCACCACCATGTAGGGATCGGGGTCATAGGTTAGAAACGGCGCCAGGGTGTTGACTCGATCACGCAGATTGCGCCGCATCAGGAGGCGGCTCTGCGGAGTTACGTCATCGCTGAAAGGCAGTTTTCCCAGATCGCCGCGATCCAGAGCGAGCACGATGCGGCGCAGCAAACCACCTACTGCAATACCGCTATCCCCTTGGTACGACGTAAGGCTGTTGCTCTGCCCCTGAGGATAGTTGAATTCCTGTTGCCGCGTTTTGACGTAGACGTCGGTGTCGGTCAGCTCTCCGTAATAGATTTCAGGCCGGGTTACATTTAGGCCGGCAATCGTGCTCTGCACCGGCATGTTGCTGAGATAGAGAGCCGGCAGCCCCTCCGCGGTGAATCCATTCACCGGATTCATCGTGATTCCGTAACCGTGGGTGTAAATCAGCTTTTCGTTGATCCAGTTCCTGCTGCTCACAGGGAGCTTGTCGACATTGAGTTCCCGGGTGGCGAGCATGACCTGCTGCAGTTCGCCCCCAATCTGGTAACGGTCGATATCGATATCAGGAAAATCGTAGTAGGTACGGATTTCCTGGATCTGCCGCAGCGTGTCCTGAAGCGCTTGCCAATCCCACAGGCGGATGTTTTGTAAAGTCGATTGATTATTAGCCGGATCCGCCGCGGCGACGGTGTCCTCGGCGGGAAAATCGTGCTGGGAGAAGCGGTCCAAGCCGTACGCCTGCCGGGTCATGAGAATGTTGTTCGCGATGTAAGGCCGCTCACGCACTAACTCGTTGGGCTTGACGATGAAACTGCTCATCCACCAGCCTGCCACGCGAACCCCGGCAAAACAGATAACCGCGGGCAGAATCGCCGCCAGCAGCCAACGTCCCTGGGCCGCCGTGATGGCATTGATCGCCGCCGCCACGGCCCCCGCAGCCAGGGCCACACTGACCACCAGTAGTCCGGCGAGGGTAATGTGGGCGTCCGTGTAGGTGACGCCTGCAAAAATCGTGTGATCCTCAAACAGCCGATCAAATCGATCGACATACACGCGCGCGGCCAGAATCAGCATGAGAAAGGCGAGCGCGATCGAGATTCCACGCCAGGAAACGGTGAGGTAACTCCGGCGCTGCGAGAGCACCGCCGCGCCACCCGTGATCAAAAGGAAGAAAACGGCGACGAAGCAGATGATGACCGCCAGAGTGAGCAGCCAGCCTGAGATGAGTTGCCATACCGGCAGAGTAAAAAGAAAGAAGCTCACGGACTTGCCAAAGATCGGGTCCGCCATGCCGCCCACCTGGGGTGGTGCATACCAGAAAAGAGCAAGGCTGGGCCACTCGGCCATCATGCCCGCGCCCGTCACCAGGCCAACCGCAACCGATCCAGCGATAGCCAGGTAGCGCAGGACAGGTTCTACCGGGAGCCTGATCGGCTGTCCGCCAAAGAGAATCGTATGACTGCTGGGCAAATCCGGCAGGTGGCTTCGCCGCAAAGCGGCGAAAGATCCGTACAAAATGAGAAAGGTCGCGATAGCGAAGACCGCAAAGATTCTCCACTGAAT
>JBARKD010000187.1:0-6793 GCA_049800615.1 Acidobacteriaceae bacterium
CTTGTACACCTCCGATACCGACATGATCGAGGTGCGCAAGGCTGCTGGTGACTACCTTGCTGCCAATCTCCGACCGACGGACCGTGTCGCCATCTTTACTGCGGAGAAAATGCTTTCCGGCTTTACCTCTGACGCGAAGCAGATCCATGAAGCCCTGTCCAAGCTCCAGTCCAGTCCACGCGCTTTCACCCATACGCAGGAGTGCCCCGAGCTCTCCGACTATCAGGCGCTGGAAATCACGAAAACCGGGACCAGAGTCGATCTCGATAATCCCGCGACTATGGGAGATGCCTGGGCATTGGCGTTCGAAGAGGGAGCGGAGCGCGATTGCTTGCCATCGCTTAATAAAATAGCAAATATGAATTTCATTTTAGGTCGAGCGTTCACCGTTCTAGGCCAGACTGAAATACTTACGCGCTCCAACCTGCAGCAACTTGAGGCAGTGGTGAAGTACACCTCGCGGATGCCCGGTCAGCGAATCGTCATTTTTGGTTCCCCCGGCTTCCTGTCGGGGGATGAGAACCAGTTTCAATTGGAGCGGATCGTCGACCGGGCGTTGCGTTTACAAGTGGTCATCAGTTCGCTCGATCCAAGAGGGCTGGCGGTTGTCGCGCGCCAGGGTGACGCATCGCGGACATACATGCCGCCATCAGGAGGAGCTGCGCATCGAATGGACCAAAACAGGGAAGTGCTCGCGATGGGTCCATTGGCAGAGCTCGCAGAAGGCACCGGCGGCGAATTCTTTCACAACAACAACGATCTGAAGGGCGGATTTGGGCGGCTGGCAGGATCTCCCGGGTCCTACATTTTGGCCTTCGCCCCCATGGACCTTAAACCGGACGGCAAATATCACGAGTTGAACGTCAGGTTGGCCGAGAAGGTCACGGCGTACAGCATCCGGGCTCGTCGCGGCTATTTCGCGCCCAGGAACGAAGCAGAGGCAAAGGCAGCGGAGAATGAAGTAGAAGCGAGTGCGGCCGGCCAAGTGCAGGAGCAGATGCGGGAAGCGCTCCTTTCGAAAACTGACATCGCAGAGTTGCCGGTCGTTCTGGATGCGAACGTTTCAGAGGGGCAGGGAGAAACACACGAGCTCTCCTTGTTGTCCCACGTGGATCCGAAATCACTCCATCTGCAAAAGGAAGGGGGCCATAACCTCAACACGTTGAACTTTGTTTTTGGCGTCTTCGATGAAAAAGAAAAGCTGGTGATTGCCGAGCAACGACACGCAAACGTAGATGTTGCGGATGGACAGTTATCGGAGTTTCTTAAGGGCGAGATGAATGTTGACATCGCGTTTCAACTGAAGCCTGGCAGCTATCGCATACGCGAGGTAGTGACCGATTCTGAGCAGCGCCTGACCGCCTTGTCGCGCAACGTGGCAATCCCCAAGATCATTCCTACGACCGCGGCAAACTCTGCTACGCCGCCACTGCAAACCCCGGCACAACAACCAGGCGGGCAGCCGGCGCCGCAGGCGAGTTCCGTTCCGCCGGCGTTGCCGCCGCCAACTCTGCCCTTACAAGCCCCGTTACGGGAACCGGTCACGGGGACAGCTTCCGATCCGGCCACCGACGCGCTTCTGCTACGCGTGTGGGCCAACTTTGAAGCATACCTATCCTCCATCCCTAATGTCTTTGCCGATGAGCATGTGGTCTCCAGCGTAACCACCGCGTATAGCTCTGCCTCTAAGAACGGTATCCACGATCGCGAGATGGCCGTCGATACCACCATCGACTCCATCTTTCGACTCAAACGTTCCAGCAGCGATGGGAAAACCGTCGACCTGGTCGAGTCCCGCGAGATCAAGGCTGTCGATCATCAGACCGCCGCTAAAGATCAATCCCTGATCGGGCCCGCCATCTTAACCGGGGCGTTTAGCCGCGCTCCCAATGTTCTCGCGCCAGAGTTCAAAGACTGCTATGACTACCGCCTGCTCCCCAACAAACGCCACAATCCCGACGTGCCCGTTCTGTTTCTCCACTCGGACGTTCTTGTTCTTGAATACGCACGCAAATCGTCACCGCTTGCCGGCGCCCGATGTCCCGAGAGTGAAGAGACTAAGGGCCGCGCCTTCATCGATCCGTCCTCTATGCAGATCGTCCGTCTCGAGCAGCAACGACCCCACCACAATGGGGATTCAGGGCGCGCGGTCGCGTGGTCCTGGTCCATCGACTATGCGCGCGTCATGATGGACGGCAAGCATTTCTGGCTGCCCAGGACCATCTCCTCGAAGGCATCATCCCTCGATGGAGCGCGTTTCAAGTGGAGCTTCCTCGCAACTTACGGCAACTATCACCTGATGACCGTCACCTCAACCATCCTCCCCGCCGCAGACAGTTCACAGCACTAATCGGGGTCTGATCGAAACCATATCGTTTGCAGGTGCTTGCCCCCAACCTTCCAATCTGTGCCCTCATCGTCAGTTAATCCAAGCTCGCAAGCGGCTCCAGGGAAAGGAGTTTGCCGTTAATGCATTCTTAAGGGCCAGTTTGGTTGACCGATATCCCACTGACCCTGAGAATCGCCGGGATGCAAGTTAGTCCCGGATTTCGCTCTGTTGCGTGGACCGGGGGAAAGCCGACGGGATGATCAGTCAGATTGCCAGAAAGATATTCTTTGCCTCGATGGTGTGTTCCAGCGCGGTTTACCTGGGTGCAGCCCAGGACGTACCGAACTCCCACGATCCTGCGGGAATGAAGCGATACGAAGGGAGCGACCTGATCGGGTATCGCGCGCCCAAATTTGATGAGTATCTCTTGCCCCTTGGAGCGCCTACGTCTCAAGATCCTCCCGCCTACGAGAAGAGTAAGCCGATCGAAGGTCAGGTCAGCTACTACGTGTACATGGCGCCGGAAGGCCGCACGCCGGCCGAGCTTTTTCGCAACTACAAACAGGAGTTTGCGCGCCTGAATCTCGACGTTCTGTACGTGAAGGACGCCGGGCAGCGCGGGTGGTTCGGTCCCACCCTTGGCAAGATTTCCAAGGAAAGCGACGTCGGTGACATCCTTTTTTACAACCAGGACGAGGAGCGCCTGGTGGTCGGCAAGAGTAAAGACGCCCAGCCTACCTATTATGTGGCCTTTGTGACAGCGTATCGAGATGGCAACATGCCGGACCGTTTGCGCAAGGGAGTGACGAAAGGCCGTGCGCTCGCGCAGCTGGTGGTGGTGTCTCCGGACACCATGGAACTGAAGATGGCCTTTGTGAATGCCGGCGATATGAAGCAGGCATTACACGATTCGGGCAAGGTGGCGCTTTACGGGCTGTACTTCGACACCGACAAAGATGCGGTCAAGGCCGAATCACAACCCACGATGGACGAAATCGCGAAACTGATGAAAGCCGATCCTTCTCTTCGCTTGCACGTTGTCGGGCATACCGATAATGAAGGCAAGCCCGATTACAATCTTGACCTTAGCCGCCGCCGCGCCGCGAGTGTGGTTGCGCAACTCACCAGCAAGTACGGAATCGCCGCCAACCGCCTGGATGCCTTCGGCTGCGGTCTGTACGCTCCGGTTGCCTCCAATGATGAGGAATCTGGACGGGGCAAGAACCGCCGAGTCGAACTCGTCAGGTGGTAGTGAGAGGGTCATACACCAAAGGAGAGTCTTCTATCTCGATGGATGCGATTCCTGGACAACCAACCTGGAGTGGTGACCATTACGCAAGCTGGGCTAAGGCTATTGGGCGGTGACCCGGTTTTGCCGCGGTTAAATCGCCCGCACTTCCAGCGTTTTACCCAATGCTTTCAAAGCCTCGTCGATGCCATCGATCTTCGAGGAGTATTTGAGGTTCACCAAACGGTTTACCGCTTGTGGGCTGGTATTGAGTCGTCTGGCCAACTCCGCCGGCCGGACACGCTGACGAACCATCTCGTTCATGAGAACCACCTTGGCAGCGATGCTGGGCGGAAGCTCGATGCATCTTTGCCCACGCTTCGAGCTCGATGGAATGGGAACCGTACGCTGCTCGTCAAAATAGAAGTCAAGGGCGGTTTCGAGAGCCTCTTGCGCGGCTTGTAAAGCTTCTTCCTTGGTTTCCCCTTGTGTGATCGCCTCGGGGATGTCAGGGAACGTTGCCAGGAAAAACTTTCCATCTTTCTTCAGATTCACGGGATAGCGCATCACTCCTCCTATTTCAGGCCCAGTTGCTTTTTGATGGCGTTGACGAGACCGGTGCCCAGTTCTTTGTTGTGCATCGGGAGAACTGAGTTCTTGCCGTTGAGCGAGACCTTGAGGTGCGATCCTTTGCCGGACTTGAAAGTTGCTCCCTGCCCGTCCAGCCAGCGCTTGAACTCGCCGCTCTTCATTCACTTAAGTATAAACATTTGTGTTTATACCCGCAATGCATCCCTGGGAGCGCACGCGAACCGCGGATTAGGATAGCGGCTGGGAATTTCTGAGGCGAGCGTGGACAGACCGCGGCCAGCGTTCGCTTCCGACCCGACAGGTCGGCCTGGCGACGTGTTCAATGATTGCCCTGGGTAGCTCCCATGGAGACGGCACGCCACGCCGCCATCGATTGTTTCAGATACACTCCCGGATCACCTTTCAGCCCATAACACTGGATGCCAAATGGTCCTCGGTATCCAGCTTTTGTGATCGAGCGGACCAACCCGGTGACATCGTAGTCGCCGCGGCCGAGAGGCTGAATCAGCGTGTCCCAATCCCGGCCGTGCCGGTCCGCTCCGTTGATCGTGACCCCATACAACCGCGGAATGGCCTTATCCAGCAACCGGGGAAACTCCGGATCAAATCCGGAGCGCAATTCATGGCAGAGATTGAATGTGACGCCCACATTACTTCGTCCGGCCCGCTCGGCAAGCCGCACAACGTCTCTGAACCGGGCCAGGTAAAAGCCATAGTGTGGATACAGCGCGACGCGAAGATTGGCTTGAGAGGCGAGATCGGAAATTCGATCGACGGCTTGGATCGCCCGCTCTTCTGCTCCGGTGCTGCCCCCAGCGTCGCTCCCCTGAATGGCGATCCATACTACGGTTCCGAGCCCTTTTAAAGCCTCGATTGCGGATCCCATCTCCGGCTCATAATTGATCTGGCCATGACTGATGTCCACAGTCAACCAAAGAAAGAACAACTGGAGATGCGCCGCCTCCAGGGCTCGCAACCGCGCGGGGATTTGCCGCGCATGATCGAAGACGGTTCCCTCGAATCCATACTCGCGCGCAAATCCAGCCTGCTGCTCGGGACTGATATCACCAAACTCGTAGGCAAATACTGAGTTCGACAGGCCCGCGCCCGCGCCATCGAATCCTCCGGCCTCGATGCTCGCAAGCCCGATGCAACAGGCTGCGGCGCCTTTGACGAATCCCCGGCGATTCATGAGCACCATCCTGAGCCTCTCCTTGATTGTCTGCCTCGTGGCTTTCGTTCAAGCTTAATCTACGCCGGCACCCGTGGCTGGGGTCTAGATGGTCTAGGGGAGAGGACTCGAATCTCCGGCCCCGGCCCGAAGCAAAAACCGATGTACTAACCTGTTGTCCCAGTCGAGCATAGCTTTAAGTAGCTCACTCACCTTGATTTAGGGCAATTTGCCACAAGCAGTCAGCGATCATGTGGGTACTGCCATGTATCGAGATTTCGCCAAAATTCATCCACAAGTTCACCTTTCCCGCTGCCCCGCGAGCACGGAGGATGCGGCTCATTGAACCTGGCTCCAGGTTTCCGTCGGCTATCCTTACGATACGGACATGGAAGCAGTACCCGAGACCAGTGCCGATGAACGCAGCAGATCGAGCCGCGGCAAAGCAGTCTCGGCTATCCGTACCGGAAGCTTCGCGATCCTTCCGATCTGCTTAAGCCTGGTGGCTCTACTCATTCTTTCCACAGCATCCACGCATCCACAAGCAACGCCGGCAGCCTCTCCCGGTGCACTCCCAGGCAGCTTTGTCGATATGACCGAGGGTGCGGGGATCCACTTCCTGCACCAAGCGCCGCACACTTCACATAAGTATTTGATCGAGACCATGGGTTCGGGCGTGGCGCTTTTCGATGCTGACAATGATGGCCGCCTGGACATTTTTCTGGTCAATGGCGCGCCCTTCGGCGACCTCGTTCCTAAGGGAACCATCCCGCAAAAAACCGGTCCGCTTTACTGGAATCGCTTCTACCATCAGAAGCCTGATGGCACATTTGAGGACTGGACCGAGAAAGCGGGCTTGCAAGGCGCCCGTTACGGCATGGGAGTGGCGGCCGGTGATTACGACAATGACGGTTACGAGGATCTTTACCTAACCGCGTATGGCGGTAATCAACTGTTTCATAACAACGGCGACGGCACGTTCACAGATGTGACGCAAAAGGCAGGCGTAGGAGGTAGCGGTTGGTCGACCTCAGCAGCCTGGATTGACCTGGATGGAGATGGAAGGCTCGATCTGGTCGTGGCGCGCTACATTCAGTGGGACTGGGATGACCTTTGGTGCGGAGAACATCGGGAGGGCTACCGCAGCTATTGCCATCCTGACTCCTTTCCGCCAATTTCCATGCTGGTCTACCACAATGACGGCAATGGAGTTTTCACCGAAGTAGCTCACTCGCTCGGTTTGGACAAGCCTGCCAAAGCGCTCGGCCTTGCGATGGCGGATTACGATCACGACGGGCATCCGGCCCTGTTTGTGGCAAACGATTCTATGGACGAGTTCCTTTTTCGCAGCAAGCGAACTGGCGGATTTGACGAGGTGGGACTCGACGCCGGCGTTGCCGTAGATGCCGACGGCCGCACCTACGCTGGTATGGGCGTTGATTTTTCCGATTACAACAATGATGGGTTGCCCGAT
>JBARKD010000188.1:0-21714 GCA_049800615.1 Acidobacteriaceae bacterium
CTATTTCCCTGGGGGATGAACCGCCGATGTCACGGCCTGACTACCTCGTCCGCTGGAAGACTGGCCCCGAGCCCGTGGGACAATCGGAGCCGAACAGGTTCGGCCTTTTCGAAATGTGTGAAAACGTGCACGAGTGGTGCAGTGATTGGTTTGCACCCGATTACTACAGCTTTTCCCCGGAGAACAATCCGCAGGGACCGGAAACCGGTACGCGGAAAGCATCGCGCGGAGGTTCGTGGCGCCATCACATCAAGATCTCCCGTTGTTCCACACGGTCCAGCATCCCTCCGGAATTCAAGTACGCCGATTACGGCTTTCGCATCGCTTGTAAACTGGACACGTAACCGAAACGATTATGCAAGATGCCAGCCGCGCAGGCCTTTGGAAGGTTGTTTTCGCGTTCGGACTTGTTTACCTGTTTTGGGGTTCAACCTATCTGGGAATCGACATTGCGGTGCAATCGATTCCACCGGGATTGATGTGCGCGATTCGTTTTTCCATCGCGGGGACGGTGATGTTAGCGGTGTGCGCATTGACCGGGCGAAAAGTCCTGTACCCGCCGCGACAGATTGCGCTCGCCGCCATGGTGGGCGTTCTGTTGCTGATGGGCGGCAACCTCACGCTTTCCTACGCGGAGCTTTATGTCTCCTCGGGCTTGGCGGCGCTCATCGTTGCCGTTACACCGTTGTGGTTCCTTGTCCTGGATTCGATGTTGCTCGGGCATCACCATATCGCCCCGCGCGGCAAAGTAGGCCTCGCGTTGGGCGTGCTTGGCTTGTTGATCCTGTTTTACCCTGAGCTGACCGCCACTACCGCGCTGGGACGGCGGGAACTTTGGGCTTCGCTGAGCCTGCTGGCCGGAGCTTTTAGTTGGGCACTGGGATCGGTATTGTCGAAGCGCTTTCCGTCGGGCATGGAGATATTTGTTGGCACCGCATGGCAGGTGATAGCAGCGGCAGCCGCGAATCTTCTCTTCGCGCTGCTGTTCGAGAATTGGCATCACGCGGTATGGACTGATCGTAGCCTTGGCGCGGTGGCGTTTCTCATCGTTTGCGGATCCTGGATCGGCTATACGGCTTATATCTGGCTGCTCGCGCACGTGCCCACGTCGAAGGTATCGACCTATGCTTATGTCAACCCGGTCGTGGCCGTTTTTCTGGGATGGCTGATCCTGCACGAACGGGTGACAGGCTTTATCCTGGCCGGCAGCGCCGTCGTTGTGCTTTCGGTCGTTCTTGTGACCAGCGCGAAAGTCAGGCCGAAAGCAGTCGCAGAGGAAGACAGCTTACCTGAGTTGGCTTGACCGTCTCTTCCCGGAAACGGGGGCAACTCAAAGTCCCTTAAACCATCCGCCATCCACCAGCACTGTCTGGCCAGTGATGAAAGAGGCGCGCTCCGACGCCAGCCAGACAATGGCATCCGCCACCTCTTCCGGCTGCGCGATGCGCTTCAATGGGGCTTCAGCCCCCAGACGCCCCTCAAACTCCGACGCACTGATACCCAAGTCCTGAGACCGCTTGGCGATGAGCTGCTTCAACCGCTGTGTCGCCGTGTAGCCTGGACCGACGTTGTTCACGGTAATCCCGTCTTTGCCGAATTCGTTGGAAAGGCTCTTGACCAGACCCAGAACCCCGGCCCGCGCCCCGTTGGAGTAGATGAGATCCGAGACCGGTTGGCGGACAGTCATGGACGTGATGGTGACGATCCGTCCCCAGTGATTCTTCTGCATCCAGGGCAGAACAGCACGCGCCATATGGATCACGCTCATGAAGTTAAGCTCGAGCGCGCGATGCCATTCTTCACTGGTGGTAGCCAGGAACATTTTTGCCGGAGGGCCGCCTGCATTGGTCACGCAAACGTCTACACCACCGAACTCCTTTGCTACATTTTCCACAAATGCTTCGACTGCCTTGGGATCAGTAACGTCCAAAGGCTCGGCGAGCACCTGCGCGCCATAACGTTCGCGGATCTGCGCGGCCGCGGGGTTCAGTTTCACCGAATCGCGGGAGCACATGGCTACGTTCGCGCCTTCGGCCGCGAACTTCTCTGCCGCCGCCCGCGCAATCCCGTCGCTCGAAGCGGCAACAATGACAGTACGATTCTTTAGTCCCAGATCCACGTGAACTCCCTAAACTCTACTTGCCCTGGCGCAGGTAGGCATCGTCTTTGTCGATCCAATCCTGTCGTGGCGGGTTGAAGATATCGAGGTCCACAGTATCCTCAAGCGCCAGGGCTTCATGTGGCATATTCGGCGGAATACACAGCACTTCACCGGCAAAGACGGTGATTTCCTGTTTATCGATGAAGAATTTCAGGGCGCCTTCCAGGATGTAGGTGACCTGCTCGTTGTGATGGCTATGCAGGGGCACCTTCGTGCCTTTCTTCAGCAACACGCGCGCGACCATCAGGTTTGTGCCGACGATCATCTGCCGCCCGATTGTCGGGCTCAGAGGTTCTATTTCGATATCGTTCCACTTGAAATACCTGGCGGCCGGTTCACTCATGTCTCGAAAACGTTACCACATCCCGTTCAGGAATGCGGTTTAGCGGACGCGCCCTTGGCCGCTCCCAGCCAGGTGACTGCGCCGAAGGCTCCCAGCCAGGAACCCACCGCAGCGAAAACGACGTAAATAGGATTGCCTGTATAACTGATCACGGCAAAGGCGGAGAGCAGGTACCAGATGCTGCTCCAGCTTGCCGCAACGCTCCTGCGGCGCGCCGCGACTGCCGCGGTGAACATGACGTAGACCGCATCGGTGGCCGCGGTAGATGCCACCACTCCTGACGCGATGAGCGGATTGGGCGGATGGATCATCTCGCATTTACCTCGGAGCGAAGCTTCGCTGCCTGCTGCTTCCGTGCTTGATGCTTCAGTGCCTGATGCTTCAGTGCCTGATGAATGACAAACAGGAGAACGATACCCACGGGCAGCAGCACATAAAACCAAACCAGCACGGTGCGCGAACGATTGGGTTCGACCGTGCATTCCGTGCTGAGATAGGCCACGTCCTTGCTGCTCTGGACTACATTCTTGCTGCGCCGGACTTCATTGTTGCTACGCCGGACCTCGAGAGACAGACGCCACTGGCCGGGTTCGGAGAAGTCCACCGTGGCCGCCTGCAAAAGCCGGTTGCCGGCCTGCCCCCTGGCCAATCGGATTGTCCTTGGCGTGGCATTTGCAGCCTGCGGCGCCAGCGTCAGGTCCACCACCGGATCCAGCAGGACGTCTCCGCCGGCTTTTTCCTGCACCATTACGCTGAAGTCCGCGGAGCCTACTTGCAGGGGCTGGGGCGCGGCGAAGAGGGTGATGGTAAAAGCGCCGGCATCCTGGTGAAGGAGAATCGTCCCGCCATCGCCGTATGCTGCCGCAGCCCATGATGCCAGCATGAGAAGGGCGGCCAGCGCGCGGAGTGCCTTCATGAATTCATTATCATGCCTCGCATCTGCATAGGCTGGAGCAGGATCCAGACCCCGGCCGCATACGCCGCGGCTACGGTGGCTGCCCACGGCAAGAGGAGCAACAGAGCACGCCCCATGCCGGCCGTCCGCTGCTGCGCGAGTCTCCAGCCCAGATAGAGCGTGATAAGCAGGCCGGCGTCGAGCAGCAGCAGTTGTATCGACAGGGTGGCATCGGCGTTCAGCAGCGGCTGCTGAATACCCCAGTGCGGCGGTCCCAAAAAGCGCCAGCCAAAATCTGCCGCGGCCTGACGCAGAGCGGGCGGCAAAGTTGCCCAGCCCGTGAACAGATGGAAAAGCAAGTGCGCGGCCCACATCGCCATTCCCAGGGGCAGAAGCGCCTGGGAGAAACGGCAGAACAGTTCCCTTCCGGCAGGCTGCAGATTTTTCATCGTGAAACCCAGGACCACCGCGGCCATCACCGCAAGCAGCGCCAGGATCGCTACGTACTTGCCCACAGGGGCCACCATCAACCATGCATTGGCAAAGGCCGCGAGCACGACCACCAGCACCAGGACCGCAATATCCGTGCGCGCTGAGAATCTCCCGATAGACGACCGCGGCAGATCGCGCTCGAGATCGCGGAGCGGAGACATGGTAAACAGGCCGATATTTTCATGCGGGCACGCGTGGACGCAATCCAGACAAAGCGTACAGTCCATGTTGCCGACTTTTTGCGGCATGTAAAGCTGCAACTCGCAGCCCCGCTGTTGCTGGTTTCCGGCAATGCAGTCATGAGTGGTGCACTGCCGGCAGACAGCCTGGCTGCGAACTTCCAGGTTAAAGGGCGAGAGCAGCGAACCGGCAAAGTTGAATTGCCCTAACGGACAAACATACTTACAGAAGCTGGCCCCGCGAAAGAATGTGTCGATGGCGAAGGCGGCAGCGAAATATGCGATCAGCAGCCACGCCGTGCGTTGGGGATGGTCCCAGATGGCGAACGCTTCGTAGGACCAAAAGAACAGCACCATCAAGGCGATTGCGGTCCATTTGTTGCGCAGCCACCGCGGCCAGTGGAAGCGTGCCAAGCCCAGGCGGTGACCCAGTTCCCTGGGCAGCATGAAGGGACAGGATAGACAGAAAATATTCCCCAGGACCAGCAGAGCAATCACACCGAACGCGCGCACGTAAGTCCAGGGCAAGACTCCGGCCAGGTTCATCGCACCCATGGAAGAACCGCGAAATGCGTCCGCGATCACCAGCACCACCGCGGCAAAAGCTACTGTCTGGAACGCCATGCGGCCGTAACGCCAGCGCAGAAGTCTGCCCAGCAGGAACACGCGAAAGAGGTCGAAGCGCGCAGCGAGCGGAGCTGCGATGCGTCCGCGTTTGAGGTTCTCGGGAACAGCCCGCCGGGAACGCGGAGAAAGCAGCTCGAAAGCGATTGCCACCACCGGTATCACGAAGATGATCGAACCCAGCACCCACATCAGGGCGCCTGCCGCAGCCTGGTCACCCACGGCGGAAATTCCGAAAATCCTTGGCGCGGCGGCATAACTGGGATAAACAACCCTTCCCGCAAAAGTCAGAAATCCCGCCACCACCGTATTCACCAGGTCTGCGCCCACCAGATACGGCAGCATGATCCATCGCGAGAAACGGCTCACGCTGGGCCAGGGCTGGATCACCGGGAACCAGAACAACAGCGAGGTAACGAAAAAGCACGCATGCTCAACCTGGTGCCAACCGGGCGCGCGCAACGCCAACTCATAGGCCGGGGTAACATGCCATCCAATGTAGGCGACATTCATCGCCAGCCAGGCGAATGCGGGATGGGTGACGAAACGAATCAGCCGGTGCAGTACGGGAGTCTGCAAAAAGGGGCCGAGGCCGTCGCGCAAAACAGATTGCGGCAGGCCGCGCAGCAGAGGGACAGCGGGGTAGCCCAACAGCAGCAGTGGAGGGGCCACGGACATCAGTATCAGATGCTGTGCCATATGGGCGCTCAGCAGCAGACTGTCCAGGGTATCGAGCGGGGACGCGATCGCGAACCAGATCGCGAACAGGCCTGCGAAGAAGCACCCCGCTCGCCACGCGGGAAAGATGAGCGGGCGCGTCTGACGGATTCTGCGCCATCCTCGCAGATACACGAGCGCGGTGACGAGCAGCCCCGCTGTTGCCCAAAAGGGAAAGGTCCAGGAGGCGCATGCAGCCTGTGCTGCCCCGTCTGACATGATGAACCTCAACTAATCCTAGTACCTGCCGATGGTGCCCACACGCAAGCCTCGGGGCCGGGCTGAATGAGGCTGAGTGGAGCCGGACGGAGCAGTCCCAAACTCCTCAGCAGGAAATAGGAGATTTATTCGGCGCCAGGCTGTCGGACATCCAACTCCCCGGTTCTTAAGTATTGTTTTGAAGGATCCAGCGCCGGCCGACGGCCCTCGGGATGCAATGTTTCGAGGAAACTCACCAGCGCCGTTACTTCGGCGGGTGACAGATTCTTTCCGTAGGCAGGCATGTTCCCGCCGCCCTGCAGCACCTGGCGCACCAGTTGGTCATAGGTGAGCCGGGTCGCCACGTCGTCGAGCGCCGGACCGCGTTCCCCACCCATGCCGCCGATCATGTGGCAGTTGCGGCATTGCTTCTCCTGAAAGACAATTTGCCCTTGCCGGCCCAGGGGCGTGGCCGCATGCACATAGCGGCTTGGGATCACATCCGCGGTCCAGGCCTGCATTTGCGGACTCCATGGAGTGTAGGTTCCCAGGTGCTGGCAAACGGCAAAGCCCACGGCGAGAACAGAGATCGTCAGCACGGCGACCGGACGCCTATGCCAGCTCTTCTCCCCCTCCCCGGCAAAAAACGGTAAGGCGAGAAGGAAAGCGATGCCGATGATAGGAGCGATCAGGATGAACGGCGTTTCCAGGTTCTCCGGCAAAAACGAAAGAATGGTGTAGATCCAGAGGAAGAAGAAGTCCGGCTTGGGCACGGTCTGGATGATGGTGGGATCAGGAAATCCCGTGGGACCGAAAGGCCCGGCGATCATCGCGCAGGCGGCAACAGCCAGCAGGATGGCCGCGCAAAAGATCATGTCTTTCCAAACCGCGCCGGGCACGAAAGGAATGCCATCCTCTTTGGTCAGCTCGTGGTACTCGTGGATATACGTGCTGCGGCGGACAATGCGCCCAGGCATGGGCCAGTCATTAATGCCCAGCCCGATGACCATCCAGATATGCAGGGCGGCAAAGCCCAGCATCATCCCGGGAATGACGAACACATGCAGGGCGAAGAATCGGGTCAGCGTGGCCCCGGCAATAATCGGTCCGCCGAGCAGCAGGTCGACCAGCGGCCCGCCAATGACAGGCACGCGGGACAGGATGGAAGCGCCGATACCCAGTCCCCAGTAAGCATCCTGGTCGAAGCGCATGACCTGCCCGGTAAATGCCATTCCCAGGGTCATCAGCAGCAGAAACACGCCCAGAAGCCAGGTGAGCTCGCGGGGAAATTTGTAGGCTCCGAACAGGAAGACTTGCGCCATGTGGATCAACACCACGGCGACCATGAAGTTCGAGCCCCACCCATGCATCGCGCGGAGAAACCAACCCAGCGGAAGCTCATGGTTCAGGATCTGCAGGCTGTTCCACGCTTCGCCCGCGGACGGAACATAGATGAGAGCCAACAGAATGCCGGTGACGATCTGTAGAAGTAACAGAACGAAACTGGCACTGCCGAAGACATACCACCAACTGGCCGTTTTTGCCGGCACGGGATGGGTAACGGCTTCTTTGATCGGCCCCTCCAGCTTCAGCCGGAATTCCACCCAGTCGTAGATACTCTTTAACCAGTGCATGATGTGCAGCCCTCCTTCCGCACCGAACTGGTGGCGAGGGTCGGCATCTGGCCGGCTTGAATGATGAGCTTCCCGTTCTGCACTTTGTAATCGTATTCAAACAGGCCGCGCGGGGGTGGTCCCGCGGCGCGGGTGCCGTCAGCGTAATAAACCCCGCCGTGACACGGGCACATAAAGAGCTCGGATTGAGGAAACCAGCGGACGGGGCAGCCGAGGTGAGCGCAATTGATAGCAAAAACCTGGAATTTCACCTCGTCCATCCGCCGGACCCAGCATGCCGCCTTCCTGGTAGCGCCATCCCACGGCAAGCTTCCGGGGGTCACAAAGCTGGCCAGGCGCGTTTGCCCGACCGGGTAATCCGAGACGTCTCCCAAGTCAATCCAGGAATCGTAACCGCCTTTCTTGCGAATAGGTCCCAGCAGGTAGCCAATCACTGGAGTGGCAATCAAAAGGGCTACCGCGCCGTTGAGCACAACCCCCACTCCCACCAGGAACCAGCGCCTGTTTACTGCTTTGTCCTCGCTCATTGCGAGCCTCCTCCGGATTTCTTAGGCCGCAAACTGGAAAGCCAGCCAACTACGTCGGTCACTTCCTGATCGCTCATCGGATGCCCGGCAACATAGTTTTGCCAGTCGGGCTGGCCGATATCCGGACGTCCGGCAATGACCACCGTGCGCAACGCCTGGTCACTCACCAATGTCAGGAAGGCGGAGTCTACGATCGATCCAGCTTTACCTTCGCGGATGGTCGTGTGGGACTGGTTAAGCTGGGTGTGCCCGGCTTCGCGGCTATCCGTTTTGGGCGTTCGCGTGGCCTCGCCGTGACATGCGGCGCAGTAAGTCACATAGACCTGCTCTCCATGGTCTGCATCCGCAGGCTTGCTCGCTCTGTAGGGAGGCGCGTTCGCGCTATCTATCGTCCCGGCCTTATACCACGCGCTGCGCATTCCCTTTGCCAGTACGTCTAACTGCTCGTCCGTTAACATACCGCCGGCGGTGATCGCGAACGCCGGCATCATGGTGCCGGGGAGTCCATTCGCTATCACGTCGCGAAGCCCCTGATCGTCCACCAGCGACTGGTAGACAGGATTTGCCAACGGATAGGCGGAACCGTTCTTGCCCCCAACACCATGGCAGCCCGAGCAATTCTGGCTATAGAGCGTGGGAAAGTCCACGATCTGGTCGGGGCGTGGCACCTCCGGTCCAGGCTTAGGTTTGCCCGGGAGCTGGCTGCAGCCCATCACTGCCAGGCAGGACATCCACAACAGGCTGCTGGTAAGAGCGCGCGCCTTCACTTCTCTCCGTCCTCCTTGGGGCGCTCTTCCATCACTCCGGGGGTTTCCAGACCTATGCGCGCAGCGAAGGGTAAATATTGCTCGGTGCGAATATGTACCTGCTGCGCCACCACCCAACCTGCTACCAGGCCGAACGTCACCTGGGAAACGACAAACCAACGCCAATCGATGCGATCGGCGAGGAATGGGTTGATCAACGGCAGCGACGAATGCAGGACGCCCGTCCACAACACCGGGGCGATGATGCCCCCAAGCAGAATCGGGTGCCGGGGCAACATGGGAAGCATCGCGCCATATAACAGCCCAATCAGAAGCGAGCCAACGACATGAATGATGGTGGCAGTGACAGTTGCGCTCAAGCGAAAGTGCTCAATTTCCACCTGTGTCGGATGAGACCAGCCCGCGACCCCAGCGCCGCCCAGCAGGTTCACCGGGTACCAGATACTGTGGTAGGCAATCAATCCATAGAGAAGTGCGGGCACGATCATCGCGGCGCCTCCGGCGATGCCGCCTTTGACGCCAGCCATCACAGAAGGTGTGTGAACGGGCAAGCGCGCACGATGTGTCTCATCAATTTGGATGTGCGTGGTTTTCTTGCGCGGCGAGGTGAATTTGAACTTCTCCACCGTAACCGGAATGGCCACATGATGCGCGTGCGGGAAGACTTGTCCAAACCATCCCACGGCCCCGCATAGAATGAGCCCCAGCCCGAGGACACTGATCCCCAGGTTGGTTACCAGGCCCGCGAAGGTTAAGGTGAGGCCCAGAGCCATCACCAGCGGCCATGCGGTCGGAGCCGGCAGCTGCACGACCTCTTGAGAGACCCCGGGATGTTCCTGCTGGTCATTCATTGCTTGTTTCTCTTCCTGTCAGCGGCCAACGACGTAGACGACGGTAAAGACCACCACCCAGACCGCATCGACAAAGTGCCAGTAGAGCGAAAGCGTTTCCACCTGCCTGGCATGTTCGGTTTTCAGCTTCCCCGCGAGGCCAAAGATCAAAACGATCAGCAGCATGGTCAAGCCAACGATGACGTGACTGGCATGCAGACCGACCAGCGAGTAGAACGTTGTGCCAAAGAGATTGGTGCTGATTGTGAGCCCATCTTGATAAATCAGCTTGCGCCACTCCAAGCCGGTGCCCACGAGGAAAATTGCGCCAAGCACAAAGCTGGCCGCCCACCATAGATTGAAAACAGCCATTGCGCCTTTTTTCAGACCGCGCTCCGCCAGCCAGATGGTGAAACTGCTGGAGAGCAGGCACACCGTATTAAAGATCGGCAGCTCCAACACCTGGCGCGGATACGGCCCGCTCAGGCTCTTTCCGATGTAGTAAAGGTACGCGACCACGAAAATGCCAAAGATGGCAATCTCGGCCACGATCAGCGACAGCATCCCGACCGTGCCGTGATAGGGGAGCTTCCAATCCTCGCTGCCGTGAGCCAGCGGAATGGCGGCGGTGCTCATCGTTTACGCCTCGTCATCTTCATTGCGATTTCCTCATCATGAAGATCATTCGTATCGCGAATCCGGATCTTCCGGATGTTTCAGGTCCCACAGCGGCCGCCTGCTGGCGACCACAGGTTCGCTGGCAAAGTTGTATTCCGGCGGCGGTGAGCTGGTCGCCCACTCCAACGTCCAGGCGTCCCATGGGTCCGAGCCTGCGTCTTCGCCTTTGAAATAGGAGAACACCAGGTTGTAAACGAAGATCAGTGCGGCAATGCCCTGGATAAAGCCCCCGATGGAGACGAGCATGTTCCAGGAATCCCAGCCGCGGCCGGCTTCATACGTGTAAATACTCCGCGGCATCCCGAGAAGCCCGGGGATATGCATAAGATCGAAGGTCACGTGGAAGCCTATCAGGAAGAGCCAGAAGTGCCATTTGCCCAGGCGCTCGTCCAGCATCTTGCCCGTCATCTTGGGAAACCAGTAGTAGAACCCGCCGAAGAAACAGAAAACAATGGCTCCGACCAGTACGTAGTGGAAATGAGCAACGACGAAATAGGAATTATGCAGTTGCCAGTTCCAAGGCGCGACGGAAAGCATGATGCCGGTCAGGCCTGCGAACAGGAACTGAATCACAAAGGCCGTGCAGAAAAGCATAGCCGTGGCAAAACGTATCTTGCCGCCCCACATGGTAGCGATCCAGTTAAAAATCTTGATCCCGGTAGGAACTCCGACCAGGCTGGTCGAGAGGACGAAGAATGCGTTTTGCGATGAGGTCATACCGACCGTGAACATGTGATGCGCCCATACGCTCAGGCTGATGATACCGATGCCTGCTGACGCGGCAACCATGGCCGGATAGCCAAAGATGGCCTTGCGGGAAAAGACCGGAATAACCTCATTTGCGATGGCGAACGCCGGCAAGACCAGCACATAGACTTCGGGATGGCCGAAGATCCAGAAAAAATGCGCCCACATGACGGGCATGCCCCCGGCCTGGGAGTCGAAGAAATGACCGCCAAGATAGCGGTCGATGGTGAGCATGATCTGCGCCGCGGTCAGCGGGCTGATGGTCACCAGGATCATCCCTGAAACCACCAGGTAAAGCCACGCCAGCAGTGGCATGCGAAGCATTGTCATGCCTTTGCAACGCATGCAAATGACGGTGGCGATGATGTTGACCCCGGCGCCGATGGTGCCGAATCCGGAGGCGATGAGCGACAATGCCCAGTAATCCGTGCTATGCCCGCGAGAAAAAGCCCTCTCGCTCAGCGGGGCGTACGCCCACCACGTGATGTCCGGCGCGCTTCCCGACCCTTGCAGGCCAACTCCCCCAATGAAGCTGTAGTACATCAACAGCCCGCCCAGCGCGGTCATCCAAAAACTGAAGGCATTGAGCCGGGGGAAGGCCATATCCCGCGCGCCGATCATCAGAGGCACCAGGTAATTGGCGAACCCGATGATCAGAGGCATCCCCATGAGGAACACCATGGTGGTGCCGTGCATGGTGAAAAGGCGATTGAAGACCTCGGGAGAGAGGAAGTGGTTGTTAGGTACGGCAAGCTGAATGCGCAGCAGGATCGCCTCCGCTCCTGCGACCACCAAAAAGAACACAGCATAGGCGATGTACATCAAGCCGAGCTTCTTGTGGTCGACCGTGACCACCCAGGAATGCACTTGCTCGAGCCAGGTCCCGTGGGCTTCACCGGCCGGGGTAAGGTCTACGGCGCTGCCGATGGGTAAAGTCGAATCAGCCATAACCAAAAACTCCTGTCTTGCAGGGACCCTGTCAGAACTACTTCAAGGTTTCGAGGTACGCCGAGATCTGGTCGATCTGTTCATTGCTCAGTTGCATGGCCGGCATCAGGCTACCCGGCTTCACATAATCCGGATCCTGAATCCAGAGCTTCAGATTCGCATCAGTATTCGCG
Source organism: Acidobacteriaceae bacterium (assembly GCA_049800615.1). Lineage (GTDB taxonomy): Bacteria > Acidobacteriota > Terriglobia > Terriglobales > Acidobacteriaceae > PALSA-350. The sequence continues at coordinate 11,914 of JBARKD010000188.1, forward strand.
GCTGCTCCCGAGGCAAGCGTATCGCGGCTGGCAAAGTGGGTCAGATCAGGTCCGAACTTCCCGTTGGCCGAGGTGCCGCGAATCACGTGGCAACTGACGCAAGCCTGGGACTCAAAGAGCTGCCTGCCCTGGGCAACCGCCGGATCCTGAACCCCCGGCTGCTGCTGATTCTTCACCCATGCTGCGTAATCTTCCGGACTCTGCACATAGACGCGGAGCAACATCTTTGCGTGTTCTACACCGCAAAACTGGGCGCACTGGCCAACATACATTCCCGTCTCATCCGGCGTGAACCATATGTGGTTAACCTGGTTCGGCATGGTGTCGATCTTGCCGAACAGTGCAGGAACCCAGAAGCTGTGGTCCACATCCGCCGAAAGCAGGTTCAGCGAAGTAGTCCTGGGATCCTGCTCAGTGCTGAGTGGGACGTGGAGCTCATTGGCCGTCGTAAAGCCCTCGCTCCCATAGTGAAATTCCCACCAGAATTGATGACCGACGACATCCACCTTGAGCGCGGACTCCGGCATCTTTTGATCCTGGATAGCAAACAAAACGCGCGCGGTGGTGAGGAACAGAACCAGGACAATCAGAACCGGGATCACCGTCCAGGCCAACTCAATTTGGGTGCTGCCGTAGATCTGCGGCGGCTCGCTGTCATCCTGCGGGTCCCGTTGGCGAAAGCGCACCACAACATACACAAACAGCGATCCGACCACGATAAAAATTGCGCCCGTGATTTGCATCACAAAAAGCGACAAATGATTGATCGTTTGCGCCGGGCCGGAATGAGGGCTGAAGATGCTCGGAGTCTGGTGAACAACGGGATCGGTAGGGAGACCCCACGCCGTGTGCCCTGCCTGGCTAAGCAGTAGCAGCAAAGCGTAAGCGGCTCGGCTGGGCCCTGGGCGATGCAGCCATCCCGCAGACATGTTTCCGGAATCCTCCTCAGCCAAAAGAAAACTCATTGTAGCGCCGTCCACCGTATACCCGTATTAATACTTCTTCCGTCCCTTACTTCGTCTGTGGCCTTTGATGTTTCAAAAGACGAAATGGCTCTTGGTACACTGGCAAAAATGAAGCGCCTGATTATCAACGCGGACGATTTTGGTCTTGCGCCAGGCGTGAACCAGGCCATCGTTGAGCTGGCAAAGGCCCGAGCCCTCAGTTCCACCACGTTGATGGCCACTGCGCCATACTTCTCTCCCGCGGTCCATATGGCCTTCGAGCAGCCCCGGATGGCTGTCGGATGCCACGTCGTGCTGGTCGACGGATCGCCGTGTCTTTCTGCCCGCGAAGTGCCCACTTTGCTGGACCCTCAACACGGTCGGGGATCCGGTTCAAAGGCCCGCACTTCGTTCCGGGACTCGGCGGTAAGTTTCGTGGCGGACGTCCTGCGCGGCCGGGTTCGCGAGGCGGAAATCGAAGCGGAAGCCATTGCCCAGATCAAGCGTATACAATCGAGCGGCCTCACGGTGAGTCACATCGACTCCCACAAGCACGTGCACGCGCTGCCGCGGGTGCTGGCTCCGCTGTTGCGGGCTGCCAGCCATTGCGGAGTTAAGTGCGTGCGTAATCCCTTCGAGCCATGGTGGAGCTTGCGGGCCACCCGTCCCGCCAGCGGGCTGCGCCGCATGCAGGTGCATGCCATGCGGACCCAGCAGCGGGCCTTTTTAAGGCTGATAGCTGACTACGGACTGACGACTGCCGATGGCTCGATCGGCCTTCTGGCAACAGGGATACTGAACGATACCGTGCTGCGTTCGCTTCTCCAGGCTATGCCGGATGGCATCTGGGAGCTGGTCTGCCATCCCGGCTATCGCGACCAGGTCCTGGACCAGGTACGCACGCGCCTGCGCGCCGAAAGAGAGACGGAACGCAGCGCTTTGCTGGGTGTCATTCCGGAAGCCGTCAAAAATGATGCGGACTTGGCACTGATTGATTATCACCAGATCGGAAGGGACCAGGAAGTTAGACCATGAAAATCGGCATCTCGTGTTACCCGACCTATGGCGGAAGCGGTGTGGTGGCGACGGAGCTGGGCATTGAATTGGCCGCGCGCGGCCACCAGGTGCACTTCATTACGTATTCGCGCCCGTTCCGTCTGACAGGGCGAGAAGAAGGCATTTTCTATCACGAGGTGCCGGTTTCCAACTACCCGCTGTTCGAATACCCGCCTTACGATCTGGCGCTAGCCACCCGCATGTCGGAGGTAGCCGAATATTACGAGCTCGACCTGCTTCATGTGCACTACGCGATTCCGCATTCCGTGTGCGCCCTACTCGCTCGGCAAATGCTGGCAAAACGCCGGGAACTGCCATTCGTGACCACACTGCATGGCACGGACATCACCCTGGTTGGCCTCGATCGGTCCTATCTGCCCATCACCCGCTTCGCCATCGAAGAGAGCGATGGCGTCACCTCGATATCCGATTACCTGCGCGAGAAAACCGTAAATGACTTCGGCATTCTGCGCCCGATTGAGGTCATACCGAATTTCGTGAATTGCGACGAATACAAACCGATGGGCGAGGATCGCGCCGTCGCCCGTGCGCGTTATGCCGACCCCGGGGAGAAGATTATGATCCATCTGTCGAACTTCCGGCCGGTCAAGCGCGTCCTCGACGTGATCGAGGTTTTCTCTCGGGTCGTTCGCGAAATGCCCGCGCGCCTTTTGATGATCGGTGACGGCCCGGATCGTTCGTCGGCAGAGTGGCTGGCCAACAGTAAAGGCATCCAGAACCGGGTGCAATTTCTGGGCAAACAGGATCGAGTCCACGATCTGTTGCCGATGGCTGATTTGATGATCATGCCCAGCGAGCTGGAATCATTCGGTCTGGTCGCACTCGAGGCGATGGCCTGCAAGGTCCCGACCATCGCCACGAGGGTCGGCGGGGTTTCGGAGCTGATCAACGACGGAGTGACTGGCCGGTTGTTCGCGGTAGGCGACATAGCGGCGATGGCTGCCGCCACGGTCGAGCTGCTAAAGGACGATGCACGCCTTACGGCCATGGGAGAAGCAGGCAGAAGAACCGCGCAGGACCACTACTGTGCTTCGCGAATTATTCCCATCTATGAGCGGTACTACGAAAGAGTGCTGGCGCGCGCCGACGTCTGATCGGCCAAGACTAAAACATTTGGCGCCATCGGTATTTCGAGGGTGACGCGAGTTCCCCGCCCGGGACGGCTGAAAACTTCGAACCGGGCGCTATTGCCGTAAAGAACCTCGAGGCGTTCGCGCACGTTGCGCATACCGATCCCGGCGCCGCGGCTGATGTACCCTACTTCGCGTGCCCGGCCTTCGGCCATCCCCACACCATCATCTTCCACCTCGACGATCATTTTGGATGTACGGATACGGCTGCGCAAAGTGATGGTTCCTCCCTGCAGTCGAGGTTCCAGGCCGTGCTTGATGCTGTTCTCGATCAGCGGCTGCAGGAGCATGCAAGGCACCAACACCTCCAGCGTGCCGGGATCGATCTCCTTCACGACACGGAGCTTCTCCGCTCCGAAGCGCACCACCTCAATCCCCAGGTAGTCGTCGGTAAAGGTCAGCTCTTCGCGGAAAGGCACATAGGAATCGTGCTCCTTCAGCAGCGCCCGCAGAATGTTGCCCAGCTGGACGATCATCTCCCGCGCCATCTCTGGCCGGAAGCGGACCAGGGATGCTATGGAATTGAGTGTATTGAATAGAAAGTGGGGATTGATCTGCCGCTGGAGAGCGTCGAAGCGCGCCTCCAGCACCAGCCGCTTTTGCTCCTTGAGCTTGATTTCGATGCGGCTGGCGTTCCAGATCTTCAACGGTATGGCCACTACCACCGCGGGACAAAGACAGAGGCAGACCTGCACCGCGAAACTGGAGGAGTCCAGAGAGAACAACCGGCCCGGATAGAGCCGGGCGAGCCACATGCGGACAATCTGCATGCCGACGATCAAAATCAGCAGCAGAACCTGGCGATCGAACCGTGGCTTGCGCAGGTTGCGCCGGATCCAGCGGTAAATGCTGAGATCAACGAAGGGAGAGAAGGACCAGACTTCCTCCGGCTCGACGGCTCGCCCATAAAATCCGGAAACCGCGGCCACGGCAAGGAAGAACGGCAGGGTCAGATATTCGTGGTAGAGCATGGCCGGCAGTGAAAGCACGGCGCCGCCCAGCATCGCGGAAAACGGACCTAGCAGAACACCCAGAATAATGACGGTCTCAAAGCCGATATCGGCTGCGTAGAAATTGGGCACAATGAAGCGGATCCAAACGCCCAGGGTGAGGGGAATGCAAAGGAACGCCAGCAAGCCGATGGTCTGCGCCGTAGTCCGCCGCTCGGCAAATAACAATCGCTGAAAAGTGAGCGCGCGCGCAGTCACCGCCGAAATCGCGGCCGCCACGCCCAGCTTGATCAGTAGTGAAATGAGGACAAGCTTTGGCTCATTCACACTTTTACTTTACGCCCGCTGCATCCAAGGCTGCTGGACACGAGGCTGGGCTTGGGGCTCTAATTAATGGATATGCCATTGGAAGGTGTTACGAAGGTGGCGGATGCGGACTTCCCCACCCGCTGGGGTCAGTTCCGCATTCTGGGCTTTGAGGGTACGCGCATAGATCCTGAGCCGTGCAACCCGGGCACGGCTGCGCTGAGCAAAAAGACGGAGGGCGCTGTTGCGCTGGTGCTGGGCGACATCCACAGCGGGCCGCCGGTGGTACGCATCCATTCCCAGTGCCTGACCGGCGACGTATTCGGCTCCCTGCGCTGCGATTGTCGTCCGCAATTGGAATTGGCCATGCGTGCCATTGCCGCAGCCGGGAGCGGCATTCTGATCTACGAGCAGCAGGAAGGCCGTGGCATCGGGCTGATGGCCAAGTTGCGAGCTTACGAATTGCAGGACCAGGGCCTGGACACGGTGGAAGCAAACCTCAAGCTGGGTTACAAGCCAGACTGCCGTGAATTCGAACTGCCGGCGGCAATCTTGAAACAGCTGGGAGTCAAGTCCGTGCGCCTGATCACCAATAACCCGGAGAAGGTGGAAGCTCTCGAATCCATTGGTATTAACGTGGTTGAGCGAATCTCTGCTGAAGTCGAGCCCCTGGACACGTTTGAACGCTATGTCCAGGTCAAGCAGGAGAAGATGGGTCACATTGCCGATCGCGCCATGCCCGAAGAACCTTCGCGGTTGTGATGGCCTGTCCGACGTGCCTTTGCGTGTGTTCAGCGGCATGAACCAGTAGTCCTGCCAGCGTCGTCGGCAGTTGCTTCCGGCCGATGGCAACCGCGAGCTCCAGGGGCCGGCGGACGATCGCATCGAGCCGGAGTTTTGTTTTTTCCAGGCTCTCTGCGAATTCTTTAAAAATCGCCTGCCGGGTCCCCGTTTCCTCCATTTCGGACGCCAGTGCCACGAGCTGGTCCGCGCTTAACGAATTGCCTTCCGCATAGGTGCAAAACCGGTCCAGGCTGCGTGCAATGTGACGCATCTGAAACGCAATCGAAGGCAGTTCCAGTGGACGGGCATGCATCTCGTGATCTTCGAAGTTGGCGCACCACTTGGTGACGTCTTCCTGCGCCATTTCGAGAGAATGAACAAGCGCCCGCTGAATCGGCGGCAGTTCGGTCCGAGTTCCGCTTAGCCAAGGTTCCGTCATTTCAGCTCCCTGTTTCCTGTGAAGCGGTACGACGTTTAAGTGGCTGGGAAGGAAACCGCAGATCGCTCCACTTCGGTCGGGACGACAATTTGGTTGGGGTGCCAGCCACTGTCATAAACCGTGGGCCTGGCGAAATTCTCTGACCACATCCGCCGGGTCGCGGTGCTCCCCGTCTACCGCGTCGTTCATGGTCTGCATCTCCTCTGCGGTGATCTTACCGGCCAGGCTGTCGAAGGCGCCGCGCAACTGTGGCCACTTGGTTAGCGCCTGCTGGCGAACCAGGGGCACTGCCTGGTACGGCGGAAAATAATGCTTGTCATCCTGAAGCACAGCTAGATGAAACGCTTTGATTGGACCGTCAGTCGAGCTGCCGGCAATGATGTCGACCTGCCCGCCATTTAATGCGCGATACAGCAGTCCAAGATCCATGAGCCGCGGCGACCCGTTGAATTGCAAATCGTATGCCTTTTTGAGGCCGGGCAATCCGTCCGGACGTTGCTCGAATTCGTAGCCCACCCCAAGTCTCCATTTAGGGGTAAACTGCGCCGCCTGGCTCAAGGTTGTCACGCGCAGGTCGTGGGCTTGCTGCCCGCGAATCACCATGGCAAAGGTGTTTTCAAAGCCCAGGGGAGGAGTGACGACTACCTGGTCGCGTTGTAAATACAGCCGGCGCACCGTTTCCAACACGCGCGCGGGATCCTTGTCCACCGGCTGTTTCAGAATCGCAGTCAACGCCGTGCCCGTGTACTCGACATAGGAATCGATACGGCCGGCCAGCAGCGCCTGGTTGCAGATGTAACTGCCGGCGAGGTAGAAGCGGCGTTCTACTTTCAAGCCGGTAACCGCTTCGATGTGCTGCGCCAGCAACTCGCCCAGCACCACCTGCTCGGTGAAATTTTTCGCGCCGATCACGGGGTGATCCGGACGCGGCGGAGCGCAAGCAGCGATCAGAAGGAGCAGCAGACTGGCTGCCACGCGCATCATCGCGACCGGGCCTGGGAGCGCACACGCAGCCGGCTCTCCAACCACCCCAGACCGGCATCCGCGCTCACTGCCAGCAGCGCCGCGGGGATAGCTCCGGCCAGCACCAGGCGATTGTCGACCGAAGCCACGCCCCGGAAAATAAACTCGCCTAATCCACCCGCGCCTACCGCAGCCGCAATCGTGGCGATCCCTACAGCCAGCACGGTGGCCGTTCGTAAACCGGCGAGGATGAAGCCGGCGGCCAGCGGAAGCTCTACCTTGCGCAATCGTTGCCCGCTGGTCATGCCCAGGGCCTTGGCTACCTCCAGCACTGTGGGGTCCACCCCCTCAATCCCGGCGTAGGTGTTGCGCACAATTGGCAGCAGCGCATAGGCGGTCAGGGCGGCGATGGCGATTCGAGCCGCGCGATCGCCGATCCATGGCAGCGGCAACAGAAATCCGAACAACGCCAGGCTGGGAATGGTCTGGATCACGTTGACCACCCCCAAAACGGGCTTTGCCCAACGCGGATGGCGAGTTAGCCAGATGCCGGTCGGTATTCCAATCCCTGCCGCGAGCAGGATAGCCTGTCCGGTCAGCCACAAATGTTCGAGCGTCAGCTCGGCGATCTCCGATGCATGCTGGGCGAGAAAGCCGGCCATCAATTTCCTCGATGCACCGCGCGCACGTAAGCCCGCACGGCCGCGATTTGTGAGCTCAAAAATTCTTCCGCGGGAAGATCGGCAACAATTCTGCCATCCTCCAGCAGAACAATGTGTGATGCCAGGTAGAGCGCTTCGTCCAGGTCGTGGGTTACCAGCAAAACCGTCTTTTGAAAGCGCCGCAGCAGCTCTCGCAACATATCCTGCATTTCTCCGCGGGTCAGCGGATCAAGTGCGCCGAACGGCTCATCCATCAACAAAAGCTTTGGATCGGCGGCAAGCGCCCGGGCCAACCCGACACGCTGGCGTTGCCCGCCCGAGAGCTGGTAAGGAAGCCGTCGCGCAAACGTGGCGTAGTCCAACCCCACGTCAGAAAAGAGCTGCCGCGCGCGCTCGCCGATCTCGTGTTTGGGACGGCCCTCGATCTCGAGAACGGCCCCTATATTGCGTTCGGTGTCGAAGTGAGGAAAGAGACCGGTTTCCTGGATGACATAGCCGATGGAACGCCGCAGCGCGATCGGGTCCCAATCAGCGGTGGCTTTCGCCTCCACCATCACTCGTCCAGCGGTAGGCTCAACCAGCCGGTTGACCGTGCGCAGCAGCGTGGTTTTTCCCGAGCCGCTGCGGCCCAGCAATGCCGTCGTGGAACCAGCCGCCACTCGCAGGTTGATGTGGTCAAGGATCGCGCGGCCCTCGGGGGTGGTCAGCCCGACTTGCTCGAAAGCAATGACCGCATCGCTCAAGAGCTGCGCGGCTCCACTTCGACCCCGTCCATTTTGAGCGGGGGCGCCCCTTTCACCCGAACCATCGTGATCTTGCTGAAACCCTCTTTGAAACTGGGCGGACGCAGGCGCTCTGCCATCTTGCGCATGACCTCGTCGCTCACTGTGCGCTCGCGACGGCTGTTCCGCTCCATGCAGACTTCCAGCGGCACATCAAAGAACACGGCTTGCGCTTCGTAACCAAAGCTCTTAGCCATTTTGATCCACTGCCGGCGCTCATGTGCGGATAAGTTAGTGGCGTCCACGTAATTCCACGGCATCTTGGCAATCAGCCGGGCCCTCAGCAGCGATCGCAGGGTGGAAAACACCAAACCCTGATAGCGCTGTTCGGTGATGTCGTCGAACAGGATCGTCCGTAGCATATCGCTGGAAAGAGGAGTAACGCCGCGCCGCTTGAACCATGTGGTCTTGCCCGATCCCGGCAATCCGATGGCCAGGACCACATAGCCCTTGATATCTTTTTGGCCGGCAGGCGTCGTTTCCGGAGGCATGGAAGGCGACTCTGGCTGCGTTTCCACCACCAGCTTCCCTTCGGTCGGCGGCGCTTCTGCCTGCGGCAGGTTGGCCGACGGCACCTCCGTCGCGGCCACTTCCGTTGGAGCCTCTTCCGTCGAAGGCGTTGGTTCTTCTTCTATCAGAGCGGCTGGGCTGCCAACGGAAGGTTCGGCAGTCTCATGTTCAGTCTTTTTCCGCTCAGATTCCGGGTACATGGGTTGCAATGGCGTGGGTTGGTTGGCCGGGATTTCCTGCCCAATCTTGCCGGTGGATTCCGAGTCGTTACCGCCACGCTTGCCCTGTCGTTTCATTCCGCCGCGCATCCATAAGCGCATGATGAGGATTTAACACAAGTTCCGTCACCGCAGCAAATGCCGGTGACCGGTTCCTTGACAGCGCTCTTTGGTACACTCAAGTTTCGCGCAAACTGGCATGTGACTCTCCAACACGCACATTATTCACGCTGTAAAACCTCCACCCACCCTCAAGGAGACTCCAAACAAAATGGCTGTAAAGGTTGGCATTAATGGATTCGGCCGTATTGGCCGCAATGTGTTCCGGGCCGCGATCGGGAACCCTGATATTGAGTTTGTAGCGGTCAATGACCTGACCAGCCCGGCGACTCTGGCACACTTGCTCAAGTACGATTCCATTCTGGGCAACCTGCCCCACGAAATCGTTGCCGGCGACGACTATATCTCGGTGGATGGCAAAAAGTTCAAAGTGTATGCTGAGCGCGATCCAGCCAAACTGGACTGGTCCACTCCCGGCGCCCAGGTGGTGATCGAGTCCACCGGCCACTTCACCGACGCCGCGAAGGCCAAGGCTCATCTGCAAGGAACCGTCAAGAAAGTCATTATTTCCGCGCCGGCGACCAACGAAGACCTGACCGTTGTGCTCGGGGTCAACGAAGACAAGTACGATCCCAAGTCACATCACGTGATCTCAAATGCGTCGTGCACGACCAACTGTCTCGCGCCGCTGGCCAAGGTGATCAACGACACCTTCGGCATCGCCTCAGGCATCATGACCACGATTCACAGCTATACCAACGATCAGGTGATCCTGGACTTTCCCCACAAGGATTTGCGGCGCGCGCGGGGCGCTGCCCTTTCCATGATCCCCACCTCCACTGGCGCAGCCAAGGCTCTGCATCTGGTCGTGCCCGAACTCAAGGGAAAATTGGACGGCTTCGCGGTACGGGTGCCCACACCGAACGTCTCGCTCGTCGACCTCACCTTCACATCAGAAAAGTCGGTCACCAAGGAAT
>JBARKD010000189.1:0-6886 GCA_049800615.1 Acidobacteriaceae bacterium
GCCTTGCGCCCCGGCATCCATCTGGCGACGCAGGTATCCGGCGCGCGCGAATGTCGTCAGGATGACGATATGTACGCGTGGGAATCGTCCGTGCACCTCCCCAGCCAGGGTCAGGCCGCTCATTTCCGGCATTTCAATGTCGGTGACCAGGACGTCAGGCTTATGATCCCCAACCAGCGCCAAAGCCTCGCGCCCGTTGCGCGCGCGCGCGACCACCACAATGTCTTTCTCGATCTCCAGCAAAGCTGCCAGCGCTCCCAGCACCATCGCCTGGTCTTCGGCCAGCACCACACGGATCTTTCCGTTACCTGCCGGGCCTGTCACCGGGCCTGTCACGATGGAATGCCCTCCGCGTTCCCGCTGAATTGCGGCAACTCGATCCTTAAGCGGGTGCCGCGATGCGAATCCAGGGAAAGACTGCCGCCCACCTCACGCACCCGCTCGCGCATGCCTCGCAATCCATTGCCTTCCTGCTGGATATCTCCGCAACCGTCATCGGCAATCACCATCTGCGTTCCGTCGTTGCCTGTCGAGACCTCGATCGAGCACTCTCTCGCCTTGGCATGGCGCACGATGTTGGTAACCGCCTCCCGTAATATCAGCGAGAGGGTGGCCTCATGCCGCGGCGTCAGATCGGGAGCATTTTCCGGCCGGCGCAAGCGTACGCCTGCTGTTTCCAGCACCTGAGCGGCACGGGTCAATTCAGAGGCAAATCCTTCAGAACGATAGCCGGTGATGGTTCTGCGCACTTCAGCCAGAGCTTGCCTGCCCGCGGCTTCAATCTCCGCGATCTCAAGCGCTGCTCGCGACGGCTGGCTGTCAAGCAGGCGCCTTGCCAGTTCGCTCTTGAGCACAATCAGCGAAAGCGAGTGGCCCAGCACGTCATGCATATCGCGCGCAATGCGCTCCCGCTCGGCTGTTTTGGCCAATTGCTCAATCTCCTCCTGTGCCATCCGGAGCTTTGCATCGGCGCGATGCTGCTGCTCCATCCGCAGGCGGTTCATGCCGATCAGCCCGGTGAATCCGAGGCCCATGGTCCAGGTCCATGCAGACAAGCGGAAAAACAGGCTCTGGGCGACAATCAGTGAGCACTGCAAGACCAGCAGCCCGATGACCGTACTGGTTGACTCGGTTATGTTCGGCAGCGAGGCAGCGATGTAGATGTAAATGCCCCAGCTGCTCTCGTTGATAGGCACATACACCATGGCAAGCAAAAACATGGCGGCCACCCAGAACCAACGCAACTTTCGCGGGCCATGGTGAGCTAACAGATAGAACGGGACGAAGAGACAGAGTGCGATGGCAAGAAATATCCAGTAGCGCAGGGGCTGGTGATCCAGGTAGGGTGTGAGAATCCAGAAGCCCAGAAACACCAGCCAAATGGAATGGTCCCAATCGATCCATGCGCGCCAGCCTTTTGGCGGTTCACCGCCCTCTCGCCATCCTTCACGAGGGTCTCGTGTGACCCAATCGCGCAGGGCTGCCTGCATGCTCCAACGAATGCACGATTGTGGCATGTCTAGGCCTGAGCCTCCTGCCTGCGAAAGATAAGCGCCGCTGCTAGCAAAAATACTACCGTATAGAGCGCGAGCACAGACCAGGCCACGAGTTGGGAACCATCAACGTAGCCGATGGTGCGCAGTGCCAGCCGGGAAAACCAGAACGAGGGCAAGCCGTGAGCGATCACCTGCAGCCAATGCGGGAGCGCCTGGATCGGCAGCCACAACCCGCCGCAAAACGAGAGAGGGAGATAAATTAGATTGATCACGCCCGGAGCCGCATTGGAGGGCATTAACAAGCCGATCACCAGGCCCAGGCTGGCGAAGGGCACCACTCCGGCAGCGATCACGGCGAGCAGGCTCAGGCCTTCCCCCGCCGTGATCTGCACCCCGGCCATCAGCGTCCCCAGGATCATCAACAGAACGGTGACGCTTAGCGCGAAGGTAATGCTGATGCAGAGTTTTGCCAGAAGATAGGCTGTCGCGGGCATGGGGCTGGCGCGCTTCATTTCCAGCCATCCGTGTCCACGCTCAAATGCCAGCCCGGCGCCTATGCCGAACAACGAAGAGCCCATGGCCCCGAAGCATGCATATCCTGCCAGGAGGTAGCGTGCGATGGTATGCCCCTGGAACGCCGAATTTCTATTTGTAATGCCAAACAACAAATAGAAGATGACCGGAAAGCCAATCATGGAAAACAGGTAACTGCGATTGCGCGCCAGCTTGAGCAGCTCGCAACGCGCCTCGTTGATGTAAATTCGCGGCAACGACGGTTGCCGGACTACCGTTGCAGTCGCCATGTTATCTCCTATTCCGTAGCGGTTTCATTTTGCGTCAGGGCAAGAAAGACGTCTTCCAGGGCCATCGCTTTTACTTCCAGCCCGCTCAGACGCGGATCCTGTGCCAGCATCGTGCGCAGCACGGCCTCGGGGCAGCGTGTTCGCACCACCATGACATCACCCTCTTGCTCCACCTGCGCAACTCCGGGCAAGGCAGAAACAAAATCGGCGCACAGGGATGTGATACAGCGAATGGCACGGGAGCCATCCGCTGCCTTAAGCTTTTCCGGCGTTCCCTCAGCGATCACTTTGCCTTTCTGAATCACGACAATCCGGCTGGCTAAGGCATCGGCCTCCTCGAGGTAATGGGTGGTGAGCAAAATGGTCTTTCCCATGCCGGCGAGCTTGCGGACCTGCTCCCACATGGCTCTGCGCGCTTCCACGTCCATGCCAAGTGTCGGTTCGTCCAGGCAGATCAGGTCAGGATTCCCGCACAGCGCAAGGGCAAAGAGCACGCGCTGTTTTTGCCCACCTGAGAGAGTGCCGAACAACCGCTGTTCCAGACCCTCGAGACCGGCGATGGCCAGTAGTTCGTCGAGCGGCCGCGGTTGAGGATAGTAACTGCGGAACAATTGCAGATGCTCGCGTACGCGGAGCGTCTCGGGCATGCGCCCTACCTGCAGCATCGCACCCAGCCGCATCCGCCCGGCGCGGTCTCTGGGGTTGTGGCCGAAAATCTCTACCTCGCCCGAGGTTGCCTGGCTCAAGCCCAGCAGAAGGCGCACTGCTGTGGTTTTGCCTGCGCCATTCGGCCCCAGCAGCGCGACGATTTCTCCCTGGCAAAGTTCAAGCGAGAAGCGGTCTAAAGCGATATGCCGGCCAAATTTCTTGGTCACATGACGCAGCGATGCGACCGTATTGTTCTCGGAACCAGGCGCAGCCGCAGGGTAAGGCTCAACAAGCACGCTCGCGGCCATAAAACCTCCATGGCTCCCATCATCGGGTGTTACACGGGCCCGCAGTAGTGTCTTTTGTCAAACGGAACGGCTGACATTTGTCATTTGGGCGGCGCAGAAGAATTACCCTAGAGGTTTGCGGGGGTAGGGATGCGTAGTATGCCTTGGGCCTTAACTACAGGTTTGTCGGTGCTTTTTCTTTTTCTGCCGGGTGTTCAGGGGCAACCGCCGCCCCCGGTTCCATTACCGGCGGGATCGCCGCAGGCAGCGGGCCAACAGGTCTTCGAACAACGCTGCGCATCATGTCATGGGACCACTGGCGGGGGCGGCGAGTTTGCACCCTCGATTATTGAGCGCGTGCCCCTGCGGACGGATGAAGAACTGGTCAATCTACTGCACAATGGCCTGCCCTCGGGCATGCCGGCCTTTCCCGATATCGTCGACCCGCAACGCGCAAGCCTGATCAGTTTTCTGCGCACGCTGAAACCGTTTGCCGGCGAAGCCGCGGCGCGAGCCAAGGTCACTCTGGATAGCGGAAAGACCCTGGAAGGGACTGCGCTCAACCGTGACGCCGGCGGCATGCAGATGCTTGGCGACGATCATCGACTTTATCTTCTGCGCAGGACGGCGTCCGGCACATACAGAATGGTGACCTCGCAGGCAGACTGGACCAGCTACAACGGGCAGACTACCGGCGGTCGCTACAGCGACCTGAAGCAGATCGACAGCAGCAACGTGTCCCGGCTGCAGGCCCGGTGGATTTTCACTCTGCGTGGAGCCGGCGTGCGCGGTGTGCAGGCGACACCCGTTGTCGCGGATGGCGTCATGTACGTGACCTACGTCAACCAGTGCTACGCGCTCGATGCCGGCAGTGGACGCGAGATCTGGCACTACCAGCGTAGCCGTACCGCGGGCCTGGTGGGGAATGCCGTTTCCGGCGCCAACCGCGGGGTAGCGGTTGCCGGCGACAAGGTATTCATGGTCACCGATCACGACCACCTCATCGCTCTGAACCGCTACACGGGCGCCTTGGCGTGGGATACGGCGATGGCCAACTGGCGCGAGAATTACAACGCCACCGGCGCCCCGTTGATTGTGGGATCTATGGTTGTTTCCGGAACTTCCGGAGGAGATGAAGGTGCGCGTGGTTTCCTGGCCGCGTTCGACCAGGCCACGGGCAAGGAGGTATGGCGTTTCTGGACGGTTCCAAAGCGCGGCGAGCCGGGCTCGGAAACCTGGCAGGGCAGCGGCATCGACCATCCCGGCGGATCAACCTGGTTGACCGGAACCTACGACAAGGAACTGGACACGCTGTATTGGCCGGTCGGCAACCCCGGCAACGACCTCAACGGAGACGATCGCCCGGGCGACAATCTCTACACCGACTCTGTTGTCGCTCTCGATCCCGCAACGGGCAAGCTGAAATGGTACTTCCAGTTCACGCCGCACGATGTGCACGACTACGATGCCATGACGCCGCCCTCGCTGATCGATTCGCTTTGGCAAGGAAAGCCGCGCAAGCTGATGGTGCAGGCCAACCGCAACGGATTCTTTTATGTTCTCGATCGCACCAACGGCAAGTTCCTGTTCGGCCGGCCATACACCACGAAGCTCACCTGGGCCACGGGTCTGACGCCTGAGGGCCGGCCCATCGTGGTTCCGGGCAAAGAACCTTCACACGAGGGCACGCTGGTCTGCCCCTGGCTCAATGGCGCCACCAACTGGTATTCCGCTTCCTGGAATCCCCTCACATCCCTTTACTACGTACAGACCAACGACAAGTGTGGCATCTTCACCCGCACCGACGCACCCTTCCAATTGGGTCACGGTTATATGGGCGGTTCTTTTCGGGCGGACCCAACGGATCCGGGCCGTCGCGTGTTGCGCGCATTCGACATCCAGACAGGCAAGCCAGTTTGGGAACTGGTGCAGACCGGCCCCGGGGATACGTTTGGCGGTGTACTCAGCACCGCGGGCGGAGTGGTCATGTACGGCGCTGACGACGGCTCATTTGCCGCCGCGGACGCCAGGACCGGCAAGCCGCTTTGGAGTTTCGAGACCAGCGAAGACCCGCATGCCTCACCGATGACCTACATGTTCGACCACAAACAATATGTCGCCGTGGCCATGGGAGCTAACATCATTGCATTCGGCCTGCCGGACGATTAACCTGCTTGGTGAAAACGGAAGGCTCACAGTGAAGCAATCGCGAAGAGATTTTGTCAAAGCCGGCTCTGCCGCGCTGTTTTGTAGCTCCATGGTCGGCCGGTCGCAGGCGCAAACATTGCATGTGCCGCTGGGCTTGCAGCTGTACTCAGTGCGCCAACAGATTCCCAGCAACTATGCCGGGACCCTCAAGCAGATTGGCGCCCTGGGCTATCGCGAAGTCGAATCCGCCGGGTACTTCAATCAAACTCCCGCCGAGGTGAAGCAGGCCATGCGCCAGGCGGGCCTGCGCCTGGTGAGCGCGCATTACAGCTCGGACGATCTGAATCATAAGCTCGATGACATCCTGGCCTTCAGCAAAGAGGTCGGCAACAGTTACATTATCTGTTCTTATCCCGGGTTCAAGGATCCGGCGCGGGTTCAGAGCATTCCCGCAAAGGAACGCTCAAACGCTTTTAACCTCGAAGACTGGCGCTGGAATGCCGAGCAATTCAATGCTTTTGGGGCTAAAGTGAGCGCCGCCGGCCTCAAGTTCGGCTATCACAATCACACTATGGAATTCCGCAAGATGGACGGCGTGGTGCCTTACGATGAGTTGCTGCGTTTGACCGATCCGGCGCACGTCACGATGGAGATGGATTGTGGCTGGGTAGTGGTCGGAGGGGGAAATCCGGTCGAGTATCTGCGCAAATATCCGACGCGCATCACCATGCTGCACGTCAAGGATTTCAAGAACATCGCGCCAACCTCCTCGGTCGTGAACGTGCCCACCATCGTCGAGCTGGGGCAAGGCAGCATTGACTATCGTCCCATCTTCGCCCAGGCGGCCAAGTCCGGCCTTGTGAAGCATGCCTTCGTGGAGCAGGAGGGGTACACGGTAGCGCCAATCGAAGGCTTGAAGATCGACG
This sequence comes from Acidobacteriaceae bacterium, assembly GCA_049800615.1. Lineage (GTDB taxonomy): Bacteria > Acidobacteriota > Terriglobia > Terriglobales > Acidobacteriaceae > PALSA-350. The sequence continues at coordinate 6,309 of JBARKD010000189.1, forward strand.
CGGAGTATATGCGGAAGTTGGGGATCGGCTGAGGACGTTCTCGAGATCAGTGGCTCAATAAGCAAACTGCAGATCCCTCCACTACCCCGGATTTCCTGTTGAGGTTTGTGGCTTTGGCGATCTTCTTGCGCCTTTCTTTAACGGAAAGGCGCACACGTGGACCTCCCCGGTGCAGCGTGACAGGAAATCCGGGTTCGGACGGGATGACAAAGGGTAGGGCGGCGTTTCCATCAAGAGCAGCGGCCAGTTTGTTGTCCTTGGAGCTAGAGCTAACCAAAGCCGCAAGTCTTTCCTTTGTCATCCCGACCGAAGCGGAGGGATCTGCGGTTTGCCCTTATGGGAGCCAAACCCAAGCCAAGCCACAAGCCTCCCCTTTGTCATCCCGAGCGAAGCCGAGGGATCTGCAGTTTGCCCTTATGGGAGCCAAACCCAACCCAAGCCACAAGCCTTTCCTTTGTCATCCCGAGAGCCTGTGACTTTTTGGTGGGGCCAAAAAGCCTATTTCGATCTGCTGCGTGGTTCAAGCAAATCAGCCCCGAAGGGGGCGGCTGAGAGTAGCCCAGGACGAAAGTCCTGGG
>JBARKD010000190.1:0-4880 GCA_049800615.1 Acidobacteriaceae bacterium
CGACAGAAGCTGTCTGAGAATCGACAGTCGTTTCGGCGGGAGCTAGATCCTGCTTTGCGTTTCCCGTTTCGTTCAGAGGAGCGCAATTCGCTGCGTTCCTTCTGGGCGACGGAAGCGCGGACATTTAAAATCTCTTCGGGACCGAAGGACAAGATGCACCCGGCTATGGAGCGGTACCCTTCCATACGTAGGGCGTAGGCAGGCAGTCAGACAGCTAACGGTTTATAGGTCGATTTGCATGGCCCGTTGAATATCCAACTACTTGATCTGCGCTCCATCGAACAACTGGAATTCCCGAATCCGTGGCGTGCTGGAGGTGGAGAGAATGTTGAGTCGCACACGTTGCGTATTTATGCGAAGAAAGAGATCGATCTTCTTATGCCCAATGGTAGTTCCCGAGTAGACCGTCTTCCATTTTGCGTGGTCCATAACTTGGATCGCATACTTCTGCACCTTCTGCCCGTCCGCGAGCCATTCCATGGTCAAAGCGCGGTCGAAACTAATGGGATGGGAAAAAATCAGATCGATCGTCGCGGCGTGCGATCCCTCGGGCGGCGACCACATGGTGTCAGGATCGGAATCAAGAGCCGCATGATAGGTCAAGGCGTTGATAGCACGAGGGGCAAGATTTTTCTCCGGCGCGTAGATCGAGTTGAGAGCCTCCCCGAACTCCTTGAGGCGTTTCACATCCGTGTCAGGGAGCAGGCCTTGGTTGTCGGGGGCAAGTCCAATCATCAACTGCGCTCCGCGACCTACGGTTCGGTCGTAGGTGTCCAGAAGTTCGCTGACGGATTTCAGGCTCACCTCATCATTCGGATGCCAGAACCAGTGTTCTTTGTGAAGCGGGGTATCCGCTTCGGTGGGACGGTAGCGGAGGTAACCACGCAGATCCAGCACGTTCCAGTTCTCCTCCGAGGCGTTGCCATCTTCGTTTCCAACCCAGCGGATGTCGCCGTACTTGAGTAAAGCCGCGTCTGCAAAAATCATTGCATTGGGTTGATACACACGCAGGTTATCGACATATTTGTCGAAGTCGTACACGTGACCGGCGCTACCGGCGCCATCCAGCCAGAACTCGACCAACTCTCCATAACTTGTAGCTAACTCGTTCAGTTGCGCTAGGTAGTAAGCGTCATATACGGCGCTGTCCCTGTAGGTGGGTTCGTGGCGGTCCCAAGGAGAGAGATAAACGCCGAACTTCAATCCGTACTTGCGAGCGGCGGTCGCGACCTCCCGAACCAGATCTCCGTGGCCTTGTTTCCAAGGACTAGACTTGACGCTGTAGTTCGTTTTCGCAGTCGGCCATAGACAGAAACCGTCATGATGTTTGGCAACGAATACAACGTATTCGATGCCAGCGGACTTGGCGGCTCGCATCCACTGTTCGGGATCCAAATTTGTGGGATTGAAAACCGACGGATCCGCCGTGCCGTCTCCCCACTCCCGGTCCATAAACGTGTTCGGGCCGAAGTGAATGATCGCTCCGATCTCCAGATCCTGCCAGGCGACCTGCTGTGGACTCGGCTTTATATCCGTGAAGTTCTGCGCGAACGAGAGCATCGCGCACGACAGGATCATGCAACACACCAAAGCAGCTTCGTGGAACTGGGAGGTCTTCTTCATACTTGCGGCGATAAGAACAAGTCTAAGTTACGCATTCACCATGAGAAACGCTGCCGAGCAAACCCACTAACGTGGCAACTTTCTTCTCAAATACCAGGGGCGGAAGAATGGAATCAGCTGCCTCCGTGCCGCCAGACAGCGCACTGGCCCCAATCGTTGAACCCGAGCGAGATGCTCCCACGGAAGTGTGTATCTCCTGGGCCATCGTTGACTGAACGATGTGCAGAATATTTTCCGAGTCGATACCGCCGCAAGGCATGAGGAGAATCCGTTCCCTGGCGGCCTGCACCAGTCGCCGCAGCGTCGGAAGTCCGTCCGTGGCACGCGCTTGGGCTCCTGAGGTCAGGATGCGCGCCGCCCCGGTCTGGATTACATCCTCGAGTGACGTGTCGAGGTTTGCGGTGGCATCGAACGCCCGATGGAACGTTACAGGCAAAGGGTGCGCTAGTTCCACCAAGGCTTTCGTGCGCTCGATATCGACACGAGTGTTGTCGCGCAATATCCCCAGCACAACACCATTCATGCCAAACCCCTTCGCTGCTTGGATATCGTCGCGCATGATCTCAAGTTCATGATCGGAGTAACAAAAATCGCCGGCTCGGGGACGAATCAGAACGTGGATAGGAGCATGCACGTGGCGGCGAGCGGTTTGCATCATTCCCGCGCTGGGAGTGATTCCCCCCGACGACAAGTCGATGCAGAGTTCAATGCGTTGAGCCCCGCCGCGCTCAGCCGCGACGGCGTGTTCCACTGATTCGACGCAGATTTCGAGAGCGAGTTGAGGGGGCATGGATTGCCTGTGCGAAGAACTTGGTGAGGCTGCCGCGTTAGTGTGGCCCATTAGCCGCACTGAGTTCTCTGCTAGAAAGCGTAGTGCAGGCTAAGCTGTATCTGCCGTGGAGGAGAGCGTACGCTGTTGATCAGGCCGAAGCTGCTGTGGTTTATGTTGTTGTCGGGGTACCCATAGCTGGCAATGTTGAAGATGTTGAAAAAATCAGCGCGGAAGCCGAGAACATGATTCTCTCCCCAGACGTGAAAATCCTTGAACAGCGACATATCGACCTGGCGATATCCGGGTGCACGCTCGCTGCTGTTGTGCGCGCTTCCAAATTCAAATGAACCTTCGTTGCCGTAGGCGCAGGTTCCATCATCGACCCCCGCCTGAAGACAGGGCGTTGCCGACGGATCAGTTCCAAACCAATTGGTGAGAGACCGGTGTCGGATGACCAGGTAACGGTACTGATTTGCGCGATTAAACCCATACGCGTTCATTGCGTCGTTGTTATTATTGCCAAAGATCGTGACGGGGAAGCCGGAATAGAGTATGGCTGTGGTCGAGACTCTCCAGCCTCCCAGCACGGCGTCGACTGGACGTTTCGCATTGCCGCCATAGGCCCGGCCATGACCGAAAGGAAGATCATAAACGCCTATAAGGTTCATGCTGTGGCGAACATCGATCGCAGAAGGCCCCCAGTCCGCGTTCTGGTCGTAACCGTTCTGGAAGGAGTTCCCATTCCAGCTGGAGTTGGCTAACGCACCCACTGCGTAATTCCCCGAGGAATTGGTTAGAGATTTTGCGTACGTGTAATTGAGGGCGTATTCCAGGCCGTGATGAGTTCTCTGGCGCAGCGTTACCTGGCCGGAGTTGTAATTCATTCGAGCTTCGGATTCAGTGATCAAGACCGCATTGCACTCTCCTACGAGCGAATAGTAGGGCGATTGGAGCGCGGCTGGGAACGCCGAACTGCATCCTTGAAGATTGGGGTTATTGAGGATTGCGGAGACTCCGGGGGCCTGCGCCAGGGTCAGTTGATTGCCGTCGCGATAGTCGTCGAGGTGATCGCCGTTTTGTCCGTGATATCCCACACTCAGCGACAGCTCATTAGTAATTGCACGCTCGACGGTAAGGTTGTATTGCTGAATGTAGGCTGGCTGGTTATTCTGCGGCCAGACGGAGTAAGTAGAGTTCTGAACGCCGAGCGGCTGGCTGAAAGCATCGGCGACCGTAAACGGTGTGCCGCCCGAAGTTGTCGTTGGGCTGGAGGCATTCGTGTTGATCGATAGCGAAAAAGGAGGGCTGGACGTCAAGCGCTGATTGAAAGAATAGCCCTCGAAGAAACTGGTTGTGCCGTAACCGCCACGCACCACGGTCTTCGGATTCAGTTGGTATGCAAAACCCAGACGCGGCATGATCTGCTTGTAGTTCGCGTTATAACAGGCGCGAGTTGGGCAAACAATCGAGCCCGGAACCGCCAGCGCCGGGATGTGGCCGGCATACTCCACCGTGCCGTCGGGGAGAACGTTGGCTGTCTTGTTGTTCTGCTCATACCACGGCTGATCGAACTCATAGCGCAGTCCGAGGTTGAGTGTGAGCTTGGCGGACACCTTGAAGTCGTCCTGAAAATAGCCGGCGATACGCCACTGGCGATTGCCTACGTTCCCGAGAGGGGATGCGAGTTGCGTATTGAAGATGCGGCCAAGAACAAAATCCGCAGGACCGTAGCCCGGTCCATTGGACGCATTCAGATCTCCGGTGTAGGCGCCAGAGTAGCTAAACTGCCCCAGGAATCCCACGTTGCCGGAGTTGAGATAGTTTTGCTGATAGCGGGTCGCCTGGCCGCCCATGGTGAAGAGGTGTCGTCCGCGCTGCCAGGTGAGGTTGTCATAGTAGTTGAAAGTGTTGTCAGTAAAAACCTGCGGGTTAGCATTTGTCCCGATGTAGCTGGCATTATTGCTGATGCTCTGCCCGGTGAACCCCACGTAATGCTGCGTGCCGAACGGTATTCCGACTTTCGAGTCGCCAGTCAGGCCAAACTGGCCGGTTGGGTCGCTGGGCACGCCATTGTTCCAGCGCACACGCGTAAAGCCGACGCGAGCTTCGTTGACGATGGTGGGCGAGAAAGTGTGGACCCAACTCGCGCCCGCAATCTTCGTCGGGTATGAATTGTGCGCAGGGAAGGAGATCGGGATTATAGCTGAGGTAAAATCGCTGCCCGTGCCCTGGGAGTAGAAACCATTGAATTTGTTTACATTGCCAGGGGTAAAGTCGACCTTGAAATCTTCCTGGTTGTCTTTCACGAAACTGTTTTGCGGACCCACGTAGTTATTCTCGATCAATCCGTCCTGGGGCGTTCGATTGGGGGCCGGGTAAAAATTGGGATTCGCAGCAAGAAACTGAGCTAGGGGATTTACCACCGGTACTTGGTTATTCAGAAAAGGAGCAAAATTGTTCTGCGTGTCATAGAGCTGGATGCCTT
>JBARKD010000191.1:0-2552 GCA_049800615.1 Acidobacteriaceae bacterium
AAGGCATCCAGCTCTATGACACGCAGAACAATTTTGCTCCTTTTCTGAATAACCAAGTACCGGTGGTAAATCCCCTAGCTCAGTTTCTTGCTGCGAATCCCAATTTTTACCCGGCCCCCAATCGAACACCCCAGGACGGATTGATCGAGAATAACTACGTCGGTCCGCAAAACAGCTTCGTGACAGACAATCAGGAAGATTTCAAAGTCGATTGGACGATTAATGCTGCGAACAAAATCAATGGTTTTTATTCGCAAGGCACGGGCAGCGACTTTACTTCAGCCATAATCCCTATATCCTTCCCCGCGCACAACACGTACCCGACGAAGATCGGGGGCGCAAGCTGGGTCCACACCTTCTCACCTAGCATCATCAACGAAGCTCGCTTCGGCTTCACGCGCGTTCGCTGGAACAACGGCGTGCCCAGTGACCCAACTGGCCAGTTCGGCCTGACCGGCGACTCGAAAGTCGGCATACCGTTTGGCACGCAGCAATACGTGGGTTTCACTGGGCAGAAGTTCAGCAATAATGCCAGCTACATCGGGACCAATGCCAACCCGCAAGTTTTCACCGACAATACTTTTAACTACTACGACAACCTTACATGGCAGCGCGGACGGCACTTGTTCACCATGGGTGGTCAGGCGACCCGCTACCAGCAAAACTATCTCAACTCCGGCAACGTTGGATTCCTGGGGCAATTTAACTACACTGGCGTCTACTCCGAAAATCTAAATGCGTCGAATGGTCCGGGATACGGTCCGGCGGACTTCGTTCTTGGTCGAATCTTCAATACTCAGCTCGCGTCCCCCCTCGGCAATGTAGGCAATCGCCAATGGCGTCTCGCAGGCTACTTTCAGGACGACTTTAAAATGTCGTCCAAACTCACACTGAATCTTGGACTGCGCTACGAGTTCGATCAGCCGTGGTACGAACAGAACAACAAAACAGCCAACGTTCTGCCCAATGGGACAGTGGAATACGCAGGCCACGTCCCCGCGCTGGCGGTTCCGGGCTCGATCGTATGCCCCACCCGCGCCTGCTATAACGCCAACTACAAACAGATCATGCCGCGTCTGGGCTTTGCCTACCAACTGAATCCCAACACGGTGATTCGCGGCGGCTATGGCATAACCAGCTTCTTTGAAGGCTATTCTTTCAATCAGCGCCTGACTTCCAGTCCTCCTTTTTCCCTGTCAATCAACACAAATGCCTCTAGTCCGACGAACACTTCAGGGGGTACACCGTTTACGGTTGCAAATGCGTTCAGTCAGCCGCTCGGCATTAACAACTCGACCTACTCTGTTTGGCCGCAGAATAACCAGCCAGCGTATATCCAGCAATACAACCTTACCGTCGAGCGTGCGCTTACCAACGAACTGTCACTGAGTGTGGGATATCACGGACAGGATGGTGATCATCTCGCAGACTACCGCGATGGCAATCAACTGACCCTGGCGCAAGCGCCTGGTGCTTACGCAATCATTAATAATCCGAACCTTCAAGGGTGCGGTTCATCGTTCCCGACCGCGCTTCAGTCGCCCTATTATTCGCTGGTAGGAGAGTGCAATGCGGTCTTGATCACCGAGTCTGAAGCCCGGATGAATTACAACTCCGGCCAGGTAACTTTGCGCCAGAGAACTCATTACGGCCTCGAGTACACGCTCAACTACACCCTGGCAAAATCCTTAACGAATTCCTCCGGAAACTATGCCGTGGGGGCGTTGTCCAACGCCAGTTGGAACGGAGACACGTTTCAGAACGGTTACGACGAAATAGCCGATTGGGGGCCTTCGGCAATCGATGTTCGCCAGAGTTTGAACTTCGTGGGTGTCTATGACCTTCCCTATGGCCGTGGCCGGACCTATGGCAGCAGTGCAAAAGCTCCAGTCGACGCCGTGCTTGGAGGCTGGAAAGTCTCAACCTCTGCCATACTCTATTCCGGCTTTCCGGTTACGATTTTCGGACAAAATAACAACCAGGCGATGAATGCCTATGGGTTTAATCGGGCAAATCAATACCGCAAGATGGTCATCCGACATCGCTCTCTAACGAACTGGTGGGGAACGGATCCGTCGGCCACACCTTGTCTACAGGCTGGAATCGATGATGGAACATGCGCGTACGGCAACGAAGCTCAGTTTCAATTCGGAACCGCGGCTAACAGCACTGAGCGCGCCCCCGGCTATCGCCAGGTTGATATGTCACTGTTCAAGGATTTCCACGTATTGGGAGAGAACAACATCCTCGGTTTCCGCGCCGATTTTTTCAATATCTTCAACATCGCCAGCTACGGGTATCCTGACAACAACATAAACGACAGCAGTTTCGGCTTGATCAACACTGTACGGTCGCCTGCACGGCAGATACAGCTTAGCCTGCACTACGCTTTCTAGCAGCAAACTCAGGGACGGCCCATGGGCTAAACTCAGGCGGCAGCCTTAGGCTCTTCGCACGGTCAATCATGCCCCATCAACTCGCTCTCGAAATCTGTGTGGAGTCAGTGGACCACGCCCTCGCCGCCGAGTGCGGCGGCGCGCAGCGCATTGAGC
>JBARKD010000192.1:0-3831 GCA_049800615.1 Acidobacteriaceae bacterium
GGCCTGCACCAGAGAGAAGAATTCGGCCCGTGTTCTCTGCTCCTGGAAAACCCCCACCATGGCGGAGGTCACGGTTGAGGAATGCTGCTTCTCTACGCCGCGCATCATCATGCACAGATGCCGAGCCTCCATCACCACTCCGACTCCTTGCGGCTCAATGGCATCCTGAATGGCATCTGCGATCTGCCGCGTAAGCCGCTCCTGTACTTGAAGGCGCCGGGCAAATACCTCGATCAGACGAGGTATTTTGCTTAGGCCGATCACTTTCCCGTTGGGAATGTAGGCCACGTGAATCTTGCCGTAAAACGGCAGCATGTGGTGCTCGCACAGAGAAAAGACTTCGATGTCGCGCACCATCACCATCTCGTCATAGTCCACGTCGAACAGTGCTCCGCGCAGAATTTTGTCCGGATCTTCCTGGTATCCCTTGGTCAGAAAGCTCATCGCCTGCGCGGTACGCTGCGGAGTTTTGATCAGTCCGTCACGACCCGGATCTTCTCCCAGACGTGTAATCAACTCAGCGTAGAGATCCTCCGTGGAGAACCCGCTTAACCCTCGACCGACTCCAGGCTTACGAACGATTGCTGGATGTGCCATGCTTTTCCTTTCCGGCAATTTCAAAGAAATTGTTCCGCGTCTCCTCCACCCTCACTCGTTCCAGATCAGCGTGAACAAAGTGCTCCGCGAGCAGGTTGTAAATAGCGATACACAGATTTTCTGTCGTGGGCACCTGCGAAGTGAAGCGCTCATCGAAATTCAAATTGGTGTGATCGAAGCGGTCGATCACATTTGTTCGCACGCAACGATCGAGCTCTGCGAGGTCACAAACCATACCGGTTATAGGATTCACCTGGCCGCCCACGGTTACCTCTACTACGTAATTGTGGCCGTGCCCATGGGGATTACTGCATTTGCCGTAAACCGCTCGATTTTTCTCCTCGCTGTACGCCTCGGAGTACAGTCGATGCGAGGCGCTGAGGGTATATCTCCGCGACAAGTAGGCTCTCATGCTTCCCCGTAATAGTCGGCGAACAGATCGGTCATCTCATAAACCCGAATGCGATGCAGTTTGGCCCCGGCGATTCGATTCTCCAACCGTTTCCAGATGGCGACCGCCAGGTTCTCGGTGGTGGGAATTACCTGCTTGAATTCCGGGACTTCCAGGTTTAGATGCCGATGATCGTAGACGTCCACAACCTCGCGATGAATCACGTCTTTCAGTTCCTTAAGGTCAACGACAAACCCCGAAATCGGGTCTACGTCACCCTCGACCGTCACTTCCAGGGTGTAGTTGTGCCCATGTCCGTTTCGATTGGCGCACTTGCCAAAAAGACGCAGATTTTCATCCGCCGACAACTGCTCGGACCAGTAATAGTGGGAGGCGGAGAATTCAGCCTTTCGCGTCAGCAGGATCATAGGGTTGCCATCAGCATTATACGGTCTGCGGGCTCTTTCATAGGATGCAGGAACGGCGCTATCTTACTCATTATTTAGCGGTTGAAGACTTTGCGCGTTTTGCTTCAGGACTTCAAAGTGGAGTAGGTGCGGCCCTTCCAGGCGACCTCGTTGCGCACCTTGTGCCGCCACCAGCTTCTTGCCAGCAGCAGGCAGAACAGGGGCAGCGCAAACACCGAGAGGGCGCAATCGGCAAAGGAAAAATTGGATTTAGCGACGCGGGCGTAGAAGCGCCACAGCACTCGTATCCAGACAGCGGCCAGCGCATAGCGTTGCAGAGGCAGGGCAAAGAAGTGCCACAGGAGCAAAGGCAGGACAACAATCAAGAGCAGGTCGAGCGCGCGCCATGCCGCCATCATCAGGGGAAAACCAAACAGCCGGGCCAGGTTTTTCGTCCAGCCTTCGATCATGCCGCCAAGGCTGCGATACATGCGGGTGCTGAGGGCGTCCGGCGCGTAGCGAAAACGGATCGGGTATTTTCTGCGTTTGAGTAGAAAGGCTAAGTCCACGTCCTCCAGAAGGGAGTGGGCAACCGCGCTATGGCCGCCGACCTGAAAATAAGCAGAGCGCTCCACCATCAGGAATTGTCCGTTGGCAGCGGCGATACGCGAGGAAGGGTCAGAGACCTTTTGCGGCGGATACGACAGCGCCAGCTCGGCAAATATCAGCGGCATGAGCGCACGCTGCCAAAAGCCCGTCACCAGTTGCTTAGGCGAGTAAGACAGCATGGCGACCTGCGCATGCTGTGCTTCATGGAGGGCCCGTTCCAGACTTCCTGGAGTGTGGATGGTATCGGCATCGGTAAAGAGCAGCCAATCCCCTTGCGCTTTCCTGGCGCCGGTCCAGACGGCATTTGCCTTCCCTGTCCAGCCGGGCTGAAGAGGCTCAGTGTCGAGGAGGGTTACCGTGGAAAAGCCGAGCGCAATGGAGCGCGTCCGATCGGTCGAGCCATCGTCCACTACGAGAAGCTCCCAATCCTGCCCCAGCATGAAGCCCGTTCCGGACTGGGACACCAGAGAGTCGAGGCACGGGCCCAGAACATCGGCCTCATTGCGCGCGGGCACGATGACTGAGAGACGCATCCCGGTTCCTTTCCTGCATACATAACTGGCTTGTCATTATTATAGGAAGTGTGGGCAAATGGATCAGTTTAATCCTGCTGCCGCTGGTGCTCGCCGGCGGCTGTGACCGTGGCGATCATCCCCGGCAAATTGGAAAGGCAGCTCCGCATTTCACCCTGGTGGATGGTCGGCAGACCCTGGATCTGAACGCGTACCGGGGTAGGGTTGTGGTGCTGAATTTCTGGGCAACATGGTGCACCCCGTGCATCGAAGAGATCCCCTCGCTGAATCAGCTGCAGCGCGAATTACCTCAGCTCGCGATCGTGGGTGTGTCGGTCGACCGGAACGGCAATGCGTACCAACAGTTTCTGTTGGATAATCAGATCGCGTTCACGACCATTCGCGATCCCGAACGGCATATCAGTGACCTTTACGGAACGAAGCAATTCCCCGAGAGTTATGTGATCGATCGCAGCGGTCATGTGCGGCGTAAGTTTATCAGCGCACAGGACTGGACCTCGCCCGAAATTGTGAGCTATCTTTCCCACCTCTAGATAGGAATCTGGCCCCCTCTGCCGGTGCTTGCTATGATGACCGCATGACCACCAACCTTGACGCCCTCTATCGATACGCACTGCACCCGACGGAAGCAGCTATGATGGCGTTGGGGAAGCTGCGCGGTGTCTATGGAATTCGCAGGATGGTGTTGGACGAGAAGCAAAAGACGATCCTGGTGGAGTTCGACTTTACCCGGCTGACCCGTGCGGTCGTAGCAGAGCTGCTGCGCAGCGCCGGGATCGATATTGTGGAAGAGGTACCCCTCGCGGCCCCGCCTGCGCCGAAGGAAGCGCCACCGGCGCCCAAGCCGGCATAGTCAGACGGTAACCAACAAGACTGATTTCGACCCGCACCCCCGTGAGAGGTGCGGCCTAGGACGCAATGTCGAGAGACTGGCGGGTCCTCGCGTATAGGCCTGCCATCGGGCCGGACGGGATGCCGTACAGGCGTCCCTTGATCGATGCAAGACCGTAACGTGTCACTGAAAACCGCCGATAAGACCATCTGATAAGACCATTTTGAGGATCCACGCCGGTCCAGACCGCATGAAACGGCAAATCCGGACTCAGAAGGCTATGAAGACAGCCCGGATCGACGGAGTAGTCTGCGCGGTCGTCTTTTGCGGATCTTCGGTCCTCACTGCCTTGGCTCAAGACGCAGCCAGACCTCACGAAGTCACACGCCCAAGGCGGCGTAACGGTCTCCATATGCTGCTCGCGGAAGACAATCGCAGCAATCAGACAGTGGCCTTGCGCGC